>JAZSIL010000025.1:0-10469 GCA_045533785.1 Bacilli bacterium | reverse complement strand
TTGTTATTTCTTTTTTTAATATCTTAAACAAAAAATTGAAATACCATTTGAGATATTTCAATTTTTCTTTTTTCACAAACATAGTTTGTCAACAGTCTGAAAGGAAGCGAAAGCTTCCTTTTTATTCTTCTTCATCCAATTCTTCTTCCATATCCATAAGTCTTGTTGCTTTTAGAATGTTTTCATTATGACGTAATTCTTTTGGCAAAAAGATAGTAATATCTTCATTATTGTATCCTACTTGTAATTCTGTTTCGTTAATAATAATCGGACGTTTTAACACACTAGGATTTTCAATAATAAATTCAATTAACTCTCCTACACTCATACTATCTGGATCTAGTTTCTTTTCTTTAAATACTTTTGATCTAGTTGAAATAATGTCATCAAAACCATTTTCACTATTAGCAAGCATTCTGTAGATATCATCTTTAGATAATTTTATACTAAAAATGTTTTTTTCTGAATATGGAATATTGTATTGATCGAACCATTTTTTTGCTGTTCTAAAAGAAGCACAACTTGGAGTTGTATAAATTTGTATCATTTTTTCCCACCTTAAAAGTTTACTAAATAAATTTTACCACATTTTTATGAAAATGTCAAGGTCAATTTTCATTATTTTTCATTTCTTTTTGTAGAAAGTTAATATTTCAATATAATCCGAATGCTTTTTACTTATTAAATATTTCCTATAAAAATAAACAAACCCTCAAAATATTGAGGGTTTGTTTTTAAATATTATTTGCAATAATAACTAATAAAATACCAAGCACTACGAAAAGAGCACCTACTGCTGCAATGAACCAAATTTTAACATTGCCACGTTCACTTTCTTTTCTTTGCTTATAATCAATAAATGATTCATGATCATTATTCTTTTTAGTCAAAGCTTTTACTAAAGCAGTTAATCCATATGCCATTAAGTCAAAGAAACCTTCACCACTAATTAGAACTAAGCTACCTAAACCACCCACAAGAATCCCTGATACAAAACATCCATCACCTATAGAAACGATAAGTCTTGCAATAACTTTTGCAGATGAATCATATCTAGAATATCTTGTTACAGCAACGAGTGCAGTAATTATGGCACAAATAAGTACCGTAATTATAATATATAATGGTCTATTATATTTTTTTGAATCATTATTTAAATCATTATTATTGTTCATTATTTAATACCTTTTGATATTTTGTTAATTCCTCATCATTACAATAAATAAAGTGACCTGGAGTAATTTCACGTAAAGATGGTTTATTTACACTATAATCATGCTCAGCAAGTGGATTATATGAAATTCTTTGACGTGTCTTTTCATATTCTGGATCTGGTTGAGGAATCGCAGAAAGTAACGATTTAGTGTAAGGATGTAGAGGTTTTGCAAATAGTTCTTCACTTGTTGCAAGTTCAACAATCTTACCAAAATACATTACAGCAATACGATCACTAAAGTATTTAACAACTGATAAGTTATGAGCAATGAAGATAATTGTAAGGCCCATTTTTTCACGTAATTCATTAAGTAAATTTATTACTTGTGCTTGAACAGAAACGTCTAGTGCTGATACTGGTTCATCAGCTATAATTAATTCAGGTTCCATAATTATAGCACGTGCAATACCAATTCTTTGACGTTGCCCACCAGAGAATTCGTGTGGGTAACGGTTGGCATGTTCACGAACTAGACCAACAAGTTCTAACACTTCATAAACTCTACTATTAATATATTCGCGATCTTTAATTCCACGAATACGAAGGCCTTCAGCAATAATTTCACGAACAGTCATACGTGGGTCTAAAGAGGCAATTGGATCTTGGAAAATCATTTGCATTTTTGCCATTAATGTAGTTTTACTAGCAATACGAAGTTCATTTTTCATCTTCTTTTTAGCTTGCTTAATATAGTAAGCATTTACATCACTACCTTTAACAACAACTTGTGCAATATGATTTTTTAATTTTTCAATTTCTTCTTTAGGACCATTCGTTTCAACTAAATAATTAATGCGATTATTTAAATCTTCAATTAAAGAATCGACATATTCACCGCGACCATTTTCAAGTTCTTTAATAGCTTCTATATAGTACTTAGTAATACTAATAACTTGTTGCTTTGAATAATTTCTAATACCATACTTATTATCGTAATTAGCTAATTTAATTTTTTCTCTTTGTTCTGCAACAACACGATCACATTCAGCTTGTAGTGCATTAATTTGTTCAGTATATTTTTCTTTAATAGTTTCTGCATTTTCAGGACTTGCATCAATAGCATCTTCCATTTCAATTATTAATTTTTTAATTGCAGCTTTAGTTTTAATTCTTTTATATTTAATTTCTTTACGGTTCCATCTAGTTCCAGCAGAAATACGTTGACCTTTAAAAATAATATCTCCAGATGTTATTTCATAAAGCTTAATAATTGAACGACCAGTAGTAGTCTTTCCACAACCTGATTCACCAACAATACCAAAAACTTCACCTTTATAAACATCAAAGCTTACATCATTAACAGCTTTTAGTTTTGCATTCCCCATCTTAAAGAATTGTTTAAGATGCTTTACACGTAAAATAACTTCTTTATTTTGATTATTTTCCATCATTAGCATCTCCTTTCATTTCCTTTAATCTTTGAATACGCTCTATAATTGCTTTAGGAGGGGTAACTTTAGGTGCATCTGGGTGTAATAACCAAGTAGCAGCATAATGGCCTTCCTTAACCTTAAACATTGGAGGTTGTTCTTCAAAGTCAATTTCCATTGCATATTTATTTCTTTCAGCGAATGCATCACCAATTGGTGGATAAATCATGTTAGGTGGAGTACCAGGTATAGCATCAAGTTTTCCATTTGTATCAAGGTCTGGAATTGATGAAAGTAATGCCCAAGTATATGGATGAGCTGGTTCATAGAAAATATCATTTACCGAACCATATTCAACAATCTTACCAGCATACATTACTGCAACATGGTCAGCCATATTAGCAACAACACCTAAGTCATGTGTAATAAAGATGATTGAAAGTTGTCTTTCACGTTTTAACTTATTAATAAGTTCTAGAATATTTGCTTGAATAGTAACGTCAAGAGCAGTTGTAGGTTCATCACAAATTAAGATATCTGGATTTGAAACAAGAGCAATTGCAATAACGATACGTTGTCTCATACCACCAGAGAATTGGAATGGATATTGATAGTAACGTTTTCTTGCTTCAGGAATACCTACTTCTTCCATAACTTTAATTGCACTAGCCTTAGCCATTTTCTTAGTTACTTTATGAACGACACCAGATGCATTTTCTTTCAAGAACTCGATTAATTCAACTACTTCTTCATCAAAATCAACTTCTTTTAATGCAACAATTTTATTTTCAAAATGTTTTATTAATTTATTTATTAATTCAATGATTGACTTTTTAGTTAATTCAAAATCAACGATTGAAGGTGGAACAGGTTTCCACTCAGGTTCTTTACCCTTTTCAATAATTTTATTTATTTTAGCTGTCTCTTTATCAAATCGGTTTTGTTCTTTTATATTTTTTACTTTACCAATAAAGTATCTATTTACGAGTGAATTAATTGAACCATTAAATGTGTATTCAATACTATCCTTCTTTAGTTCTAGCGAATTAACAGAATTTTTAACAGCAACGCCTAATTCTTTTAATACACCTTTAACTGTATTTTTATCTAATTCATCAACTTCAAAAGCAGGAATTGCTTTCTTTAATACTTCGATTGTTTCTTTCTTTTGTTCATTATAATAATCATTTGCGCTAATTAAAGCTCGTTTTGCAACAGATTTAAACGTTTTATTAAAGTTTGCTTCAAGATACTCAACTAAGAATGCATTTAATTCTTCCATTTGATAGTTAGGAAGTTCTTTTCCACTAAATACTAAATAGTATCCCATTGCGAAGAAATTAGGCATTACTTTTTCTTTTGCAGCATTAACAACATTTAAAACTTTATTAAATACAGAAACTAATACATCAGCATTTTCTTCTTTAACAAAAACTTTATATGCATCAGAAATATTTAAAACTAATTCTTTTAATAATGCTTCATCATTAATAACATAAGTATTTAAACATTCTTTAACGTTTTGAAGTAATTCTTTAATTTTACGTCTATGATCAGTAAACGCATTCTTTTCAAGTTCAAATAAGTAAACAGGAATAACTTCACTAATTAATGTGCATGCTTCAATTGCAGTATTATAAGCTTTTTCAAGTTCAATGTGTTTCTTTTCAAATGCATTAAATTGTTTACATAATAAAGTTGCTTCTTTAACTTCTTCTTCATTTGTAGCAGAACTAACCATAAATTTTAATAATAATCCAAGTTTATTATTAAATAATCTACGACATTCTCTTTGTTTTGCTTTTCCTTTTAAAACCATTGCTTCAGTAAGTTGCTTACCAATTTTAACAATTGGATTTAAACTTGACATTGGATCTTGGAAAATCATTGAAATCTTATTACCACGTAATTTGTGGAAATCTTCTTCACTAATTTTTAATAAATCTTGACCATCATAAATAATTTCACCATTTTCAACAATTGAGTTACCAGCAAGAATACCCATGATAGCTTTTGATGTAACAGATTTACCAGAACCTGATTCACCAACTATAGCAAGTGTTTCACCCTTATAAAGATCAAAGCTAATATCACGAACTGCTTGAACTTTACCAGCTGATGTTTTAAATGATATTGTAAGATTTTTAACTTCTAATTTCTTTTCCATATTATTCATCAGCTCCTCTCAATGAAGGGTTAAACGCATCACGTAAACCATTACCAAATAAATTAAATGAAATCATTAATAACGCAATAAATGCAGTAGGGAATAATAAGATATGTTCATACTTATCAACAAATTTAGAACCTGCTGATAATAATGTACCAATACTTGTTAAACCAGATGTTTCAAGGTCAATAATACCTAAGTATGATAACATAGATTCAGTGAATACTACACCAGGAATAGATAAAATTGAACCTGTAATAATTGTACCAATTGCATTAGGGAAGATATGCTTAAACATAATTCTAAAGTCTTTCGCACCTAAAGTTCTTGAAGATAAAATATATTCTTGACCTTTAAAACGATAGAACTGCATTCTTACACGACCTGCCATTCCTATCCATCCGGTTAATACAAAGGCAAATAGTAACGATCCAAGCATTCCGACTTTGTCTGCTAAGTGTAGTTTAAACAATGTAGCAACAACGATAAATGGAACCCCAGATAATATTTCAGCAATTCTTTCCATAATTAAGTCAGCTGTACCACCATAATAACCTTCAATTGCACCATAAATTGCACCAATTGTTAAGTTAATAGCAGAAATAGTGATTGCTAAAATAAATGAAAGTCTAGCACCAATTCCAAGTAAAGTAAATAAATCTTTACCATTTTCATTTGAACCGAACCAGTATTCAGCATAGAATCCAGTATCTAAGTCAAATTCAAACATATCAATAATTGCTTGATAATCAGCTTCACTTTGTGCAGCAGCAATTGCAGCATCAACAGCTGCTTTATCTAAACCATTTTTATAATTGAATTCAGTCTTATTAAATTTATAAAATTCTTTGTATAATAATCTTACTTTATAACCAGTTTGATTCTTTTCAGCATATCTATAATAACAATTTTTTGTTTCTTTAACATTAACTTTACTACCACTTAATGAATATCTCTTATATGTATAAGTTCCATCATCACCATCAATTGTAGAACCATAATAGTTAGCTACATTTTTAAAAGTAACAGCCATATATGCCGGAACATATTCATCAGTCACTTTAGCAGTACCAAATTCTTCACGGAATGGTTGATTAACGTTTGCTTGTTTTAATATCGCAGTAAGTTCTTTATCTGTAATTTCATACCAAACATTAGCATCAGCTACGTCAAATTGATAGTAATTTGTAAGCGGGAAGAAAACTTGAACACCAGCTTGCTTTTGATAAGCTTGAAGTTTAAAATAATCATGTGGATCTAAATTTTGGAAGATATATCCAACTTTATTATATGAGTCTACATCAAGTTTATATTGATTAACTTCTATATCTTTTCCATTTATAGTTTGAGATACTTTTTTTACATCAATAAATTCTTTAATAGCAGCATAGTCTTCATTTGATGCGTTAGAATTCTTTTCAAGGCCAATACCTTTAAATTTATCATAAGACATTTGGTTTACATTTTTTTCAACCTTAGTTCCATCCCATCCTGCCCATTCAAATGCAGATGCTTTTGGTAATGATTGTTTATAATATCCATCAATTTGATCTGAATCATATCTAGAAAAGATAGGACCAAATATTGCAAATATTAATAAAAATATAATAATAATTGCTGCAACAACACTTGATTTATTTTTCTTAAATCTAGTGAATGCATCTTTCATATAACTGACAGGTTTAGTGTCAAATTTAACGTCAGATATTTTTGCATCCTGTTGTACTAATTTAAATTTTTCAGGAGCAATGTGTTTGTATTTATTTTCTTCATTCATCATTTCTTTGACCCTATCCTTATTCTTGGATCTATAAATCCATAACTTATGTCAATAACAATACCCGCAAGTAAACCGATAGCAGTATAAATAATTGTATCTGCCATAAAGAAGTTATAGTCTCTTAAATTAATAGCAGTAACATATAATTTACCAATACCTGGAATACCGAAGATTTGTTCAATAATTAAAGAACCACTTAAAATACCAATAAATTCACCAATAATCATTGGAAGAATTACTACCATCGCATTTTTCATTGCATGACGAGTAGTAGCTTGTGTTTTAGTAAGCCCTTTTGTACGTGCAAGTAACATATATTCACCAGTTAGTACTTCTGATAATTCTGCACGCGTATATCTAGTTAAACCTGCAATTGAACCAAATGAAAGTGATAGAACAGCAGGCAACATTGATTTAAACATTGCAAAGCTTATAAATTTTGTATTTTCGAGCGATTTAATTTGTAAATCAAATAAACCTAATTTATAACATAAAAAGTATTGTACTAAGAATGCATATACATATGCCGGAACAGAAACCACAATAATAACACCAGTTGAAATTACATGGTCAATCCATTTGTTTTTCTTTAATGCAGCAATTATACCAAAAATTAGTCCAATAGGAATTGAAATTAAAATTGAGTAGAAGTTAACAACCATAGAATATGGAAGTTTATCTAGAATTACTTGAATAACAGAAGTATTTTTATACATTCTGATTCCCATACCAAAATATCCATAAATTAAGATATTACCAAAATATCGACCATATTGTTGTATAATAGAGTCATTTAACCCTAATTCATCATTTTTTTGAACTTGAAGTTCTGGGTCAATACCAATACCTTTAAGAATTGGAGCGTCTGGTAATAAATGCATTAAAACAAAACAAATAGAGCATATAACAGTTAAGGTAAATAGCATTAATAGTAATCTTTTCAAAACATATTTAAACATCTATTATTTTCTCCTTTTTTGTTTCTTTCAATAAAATTGGGGAACTCTTTCGAGTACCCCAATTATTTTAAACTTTGTAGATTATCTTAGTAATCTAGACCGCCTTGTCTGTAAGTTTCCCAAGCTTCATCTGTGTAGTTATAAGTGATATGTCTTAAACCACCAAAGCCAATTAAGTTGATATATGTATCAGAACCATAATTGATCTTTTGTGAATGTAGAGAAGCAGCTTGACGGTAGTATAGAGGGATAGCACAGTATTCAGCTAAGAATGCTTCTTCTAAAGCTGCAAGAATAACAACTTTTTCAGCTACTGTCCAACTAGCATTAGAACCTAATTCTTCAATTGCTTGAGTACCATTTAGCCAGTCAGCCCATTTCTTAATTGAATAACTATATTCTTTGTCTCTTAATGTAACTTTAACAGCATAAGCATCAGTATTGAAACCGATTTCCATTTGGTTACCATTACCTTCGTAATCATCACAATAGATTTGTGCCATAGTAGTTAATGTACCATAAGTAGCACCACCCCATGTAGAGAAGATAATATCAGTATTACCAGCGTATAATGAGTTATAGTAGTCAGCATCAGCAAACATTTCAAGTTCAATCTTACCTTCTAATGAAGTACCTTTAACAGCTTCATTTAATTGAGCTTTAACATATTCATACATTTGGTTGTAGATTGTATCTGTGCTATAAACAGAGAATCTGATCTTAATGATTTCACCATCAGCATATAAACCATTAGCAACAGCATAATCATAAGCTTCTTGCATTAATTTTTGAGCTTTAGCCATATCGAAACCAGTAATTGCTCTATAAGCTTCTTCTAAATCAGCATAATCTTTACCTTCACCATATTCAAGACCATATAAGTTAACTAGAGCTTGCATAGCAGCATCAGAGTTACGGTAAGTAGCTTCTGAACCATCTTCATTAATTACTTGATACATATAGTTGAATAATGCATAACCAGGAGCAGCAGCAGCAGTAAATGCAGTAGTAAAGTATTCTCTGTCAAGACATAATGAGAATGCTTCACGGAATTGTTTAACTGTTAAAATTCTCTTATTAACACCATCAGATTCTCTAGCTGTTAAAGTATCTAATTTAGTATTAATAGTAAATTTAGTAGTATATGATTCTGGAGTATAAACTAAATATTGTGAACCACCATAAGTTTTGATATCATCTGAATCCATACCAACAGCATCAATTTTACCTTCTAAGAATGCAAGTAAAGCAGTCTTGTGTTCTTCAATAACTTGACAAGAAATCTTATCTGTTTGATATTGACCTTCATGTTTACCATCATAGTAACCATACCATTCAGGGTTACGAGTGAATGTGATTTGTTTATCAGCTTCAAAGTAACTTAAAACATATGGACCATAAGAGATTGAAGTAGCTTTAGAAGTCATATATGTATTAACTCTTCCTTCAGGAGTTTGAGTCCAACATGCTTCATATAATTCTTCATTAATTAACCAAGTACTTGATAAGTAGTAAGGTAAGTAGAAGTTAGGATTTAATAATTCATTTTCGATAACGATTACGATTGTATAAGGATCAACTGCAACTAAACCAACTTCTTCGAAATCCATTTCTTCATTGTTATAACCATAGAAACAGAATTCTTGATATTCTTGCCATGCATATTCTCCATCATCACCTTTAGCACGTTCTTCAGCAGAAGCATATCCGTGTAATTCAGCGATAACGTTAGAAAGAGCAACCATAGTAGCATCATTAATTGGAACCCAACCAGCATAATCATTAGCACCAGTACCAACAGCAGCTTTTAATACATCCCAATCATCAACGTTAGCTACAATATAACCAGCATTGTAATAATCAGTTAATGAGTTAGAAGACCATACACCACCATTAGTTAATGAGAAACCAACATATTTACCATCAACCATGTATTGACCTTTTTCATCTTTAGTAACTTGTTCAGCAGTAAAATATGATTCAGGTGAACAAGCAGCATCAACTACAGTTGAACTATATGCAAATTGACCATTGTATAAATAGTTTTTAGCATTGTAAATTGAGAAGTCACCACCATAGTAAGAGTCAGCACGACGGTTAAGTTGTTCTGGATCTAATTGTTGTTTCATTGAGTAGATGTAATCAGCAGAAGTAATAGCTACACCATTTTCCCATTTAGCATTTTGGTTAAGTGGAATTTGCCAAGCTTTACCTTTTTCACCAGCAACGATACCATATTTACCAACATATTGGTCAGTAACGTCTGTTGGAAGATCAGCAGCCATTTCAGGAACTACTTGCCAACCATCTTTTTCTTCATTTAATTGATAATCATAGAAACCAGCAGATAAGTAACCTAAAACATAACTATCATCATTAGTTTCCCAAGAAAGTGGGTTCCAGTTCATTGAAGTAGTACCACCAATGAAATCATTATATGTATAGTTACCATCTTTTTCGAACCAAGGTCTTGGATCATAGTTAGGATCTTCAGCACCACATTCACATTTACCATTTACATAGTTGTGAGTATGTTCGTCATCTGGATTATAGTCTTGATTTTCAGCTCCACATTCACATTTACCTTCAACGTAATTGTGCTTATGATCATTGTTGTTATTGTTATTATTGTTTTGGTTGTTACAACTTGCAACAACAAATACAAATAAGAAACTTAAACAAACTAATAAAATTTTCTTCATATTATTTTCCTCCTTTAAAAATATTTTATAATATAAAAAAACATAAACTAATTAATTTCGACAGCATCTTAACTAGTTTGTAACAATATTATACCAAATTAAAAATGCATATGCAATACCAATGCTTGATTTTTATAAAGAAAACGTTTTCTTTTTACTTTTTTCATTTTTTTATTTCGAATATTTTTTCAAAAATCATCATTTTTAATAACTAAAATCTTACTTTTTAATTTTTTATACCAATTTTTCATTTTTAATTTTTTTAACAAAAT
>JAZSIL010000139.1:0-3313 GCA_045533785.1 Bacilli bacterium | reverse complement strand
CCGTCATATCTGCACGCCATGGAAACATATTAGCATGTTTCACAGCGTTTTCTACATCATCATAAGATGAATGTAAAAGCACGATAATCATATGAGCACGTAAGACATCATTTGTATTACAAGAATATTTAGCTATTAAATCAACTTGTTTAAATGTTTTTCTATATATCATTTCACCATATTCTTTATTATATGTGGAAAACTCTTTATATGCAAGTTCAATACCATATTCAATGCTTTCTTGTAACAAAGTTAAATTAGTCGGATATTTTTTAAGAGCTTCTTGAAGTAAAAGCCAAGCACCAATACTATCTAGTTTTTCTGCTTTTTCATTACAATCATCAATAATCTTCTTTACTTCATCTTCCCTATCATTTATTACAACGCCTAATATAACATCAGTACTAACACCAAAAAAAGTTGCAAGAGGGATGATTTGAGATATATCGGGAAGTCCAACACTATTTTCCCATTTTGAAATAGCTTGAGCTGTAACATTAATTGCTGCAGCTAAATCTTCTTGAGTAAGATTTCTTTCTTTTCTTAATTTTCTAATATTATTGCCAACAGTTTCTAACATCTTTTCCTCCAAGTATATATATTACACTAATAGTATACCATCAAACCACCACAAAGTGAAGCGACTAAAAAGTAATAAATTATCAACGGAACATTTAGTTTATACTTTATTAAAGTTAAAACTTTTTTATTTCAAATTAATGAGTATTCTTTTAACAGTTCTTGTTGTTTTATTATTTTTTTAAAAATGTCTAAAACTGTAATATTAGGTTTTTGTTTTATCAAATAATAAACTTTTTTCTCATTATCATTTTACCACTTAATTAATACAATTTGTTCATCTATTGTTAAATGCTTTTTTACATCCACTAAATTATCCCCCTAAATATAAAAAACATCTCCCCTGGGGCACATTATTAAGAGGTGTGGGGAGTTTTATCACTATTATT
The DNA here is from genome assembly GCA_045533785.1 of Bacilli bacterium. Taxonomy (GTDB): domain Bacteria; phylum Bacillota_I; class Bacilli_A; order ML615J-28; family CAG-313; genus UBA1737. Next base: position 2,345 of record JAZSIL010000139.1, on the reverse strand, counting down.
ATATTATAAAAAATAAAATAAATCAACCATTTACCATATTTTTTAACTATTATTTTAACAAAAAATGATAACAACTATTTTTAAAAAATAGATAATTTAAAAAGAATTAGTTTTACAAATTACTTCAATTAATCTTAATTTAATATTTCTTTTTGCCCTTAATTCGTATCCTTTCTCAAATGATGAGTTTGGTCTATCAAAGAAATCTATTTCAAATTCAATATCTTCATCTATTTGATATAAATATACAGGAAATACACTTCCATTAAAAGTTATTATATCATCATTAACTGATAAACTTATTGGTTTACTTCCAAAAGCTACTGCAACTTCTTTGTATGGAGTAAAATCACAATTTTCTTTTAAATACTCTAATTGAAATGGAGAACCATGATAATATATACCACTTTCTTGTTTTGATATTTTAAGTTTCATTTTATACACCTATTTAGATTTTATATTTTTCAATTTCATTTAGCATATTATTATTTAATAAATCATTCATAATTTCTTGATCTAAATATTCACTAAGTTCACTAGTACTTACCCATTTAAAATCAATATGTTCATCAGAAATAATAACATCCATGCTATCAACAATACACAAATACCCAACATTCAAAAATGGTTTTAGTACAGGATGATTTTCAAATACTGGTGATACATATACAAGTTTATATTCTTTTATATTAAGTTTAGTTTCTTCATAAACTTCTCTTTTTAAAGCATCTATTATATCTTCATTATTTTCTCTTTTACCACCGGGTATTTCCCATACATTATTACCATCATTTCTTTGAAGTACTAATACTTTGTCTATTAAGGGATTATATATAGTTGCTCTTGGGCCAATTAAGAATAATGTATCCATAAAAAGTCACTCCTGTTTTTTATATTAGTATATCATATTTTCTTTTATATTTCTACAAAATGAAAAGTCAGCTACCATCTTTAATACTAGATAGCTGACTTATTTTTATTTAAATATCCATGCTAGAATAGTTCCAATTATCACAATAACACAAAATATTATCATACCTATAGTTTGTTTCTTTGTCCAATTACTCTTGAAATATAGTTTATCAACTATAGCACTCATTATTGAGCCAAGTGTAAACAAAGTCACAAAAATGGGAAATTCATATAATTCAAGAATGACTCCATATTTCACTAGCAAAGATGTAACTAAAGCCAGAATTCCTATTATTAGTCCAGTAGTTATAATAAAAGTTTTTTCAGTAATCTTTTTCATAATATTTATTCCTCCATTTATTCTATTATACCACAAGTAAATATTTAATCAAGTATTTTCTTTAAATATACATCATATTTAGCTTTATAATGAGAATAACTTTTCATTAGTTTATAGTCTTCACCATATTTGCTTTGAGCATATTCGTCAGTTTCACTCCACGCAATATTGTGCACTTCATCAGGTATGTGTTGTAAAAAAGAATGAGCTTTATATTCCAATCTATGAATTCTAAACTTCATAAATTCAGTAAATTCTTCTTCATATTCCACAATCGGATGAAACTCGTTATTAAATATTGTATAAAAATAATTCTTTTCAATTTCTAATGAGTTATTATTGAAATCTTCAGGTTCATATCCATATTTTTCTAAAGCATTATAATAATAATTTCTTATATCTTTAAATGCATTTTTTGTTTTAATTGATAATTCTTTTTGTTCTTCAGTTATAGGAAGTCCAACAGAATTAAAACGAATAAACTTGCCATCTTTTTTAAGTACTCTATAAATTTCTTTATATACTTGTTCAGGATTATCTACTAAATGTATCATTGCATTTTCAACCACAATATCAACACTTTCATCTTCTAAATTTAAGTTATACGCATTCATTTTACAAAAATATAAATTATCATATTTATTTTTACTTCTTTGATTTGCAAATTCCAACATTTTTTCACTAATGTCAACTCCAATTGTTATTGCTCCTGCCTTAGCAAAAGGAATAGTTGCTTGACCAAGTCCACAACCAATATCAACAACTACAATGCCTTTACCATATCTTTTAACAATATCTTTTGCGCTTGCTCCATAAATTCCATAATGATCTATTCCCCAATATATTAATGATGGAGAAAAATGAATATTTATATCATCATATCCAATATATTTGTACCCTTCATCTTTTACATTAATATTCTCTTCATCACAAAAATATTTAACATCATTATGAACTGGTATTTTATGATAACATTTTTCACAAATAAAATTAATTAACCTACTTCCACATTTAGGACATTTAAACATCATTTGTACTCCTTTATATTATATATTGAACTCTTATTTCTAATTTTTTCTATAAACTTTAGGGT
>JAZSIL010000179.1:0-15250 GCA_045533785.1 Bacilli bacterium | reverse complement strand
GACTCTTCTTGATAAAATAAAATATCATATAACTAAAATATTAGAACACGATAAAGAAAAAGTATATCATTTACGAAAATTAATGGGAATATGTAGAGCATTTTATCATATACCAGAAATAAGATATCTATTTTTCAGATTAAAAGGGATTGAGATAAATGATATCCACAATATGTGGTCTAATTGTTGGAGATATTCCCAATATCATAATATTGACGACGTAGTTTATTATAACAAAATTGAAGAAAAAATAAACTATTTGCTTTCAATAGGAATTAATGAAGTTGAAATACAAAAGCTTAAATCGAATACTTCAATTGGGAAAGATTGTTTTGAGTTATCTTTGGGCTTTAATAGTAATGAATCTAAAGTCTCTTTGCTATCACAGAAACTTTATGAAAAAAACTTAATCCCTTATTTAAATGATGCTGCAGTAAGATATTGTTTTGAATCATATATTCAGAATAATAGAGTGAATGAAGCTCTCTCTTTTTATGTCAATTACATTCTTGATAACAAATATCTTACATATAAACCCAAAGATTCACATATAAGAGTAATACTTGAAGAATATGATAAGCAAATAAACATTGACCCCTTGGACTTTGCTATATTCATGTATTTTGTAAATGTTGATGATGATACATTATATTTAGCATATAAGAAATCATTAAAGATATTAGGAGTAAAAAGAGCATCAGAAATTATAATTGAAGGGGAGAAGAAGATAGATTTTTTTCTTTCGCATATTGCAACTCCAAAAATTATAACACTTCATGTACTAAATTTCAAATCGGTAGAACAAGTTTTGCAAGAAAGATTAACTATATGTACAAATTTGAATAATTATTATGATAAAAAACAATTTGCAGACGAAATTGCAGGTATAGTAAGGGATTTAAAGATGCTTGAGTTAAACAACAAGATTGATGATAATAAAATCTATGTTGATGTTCAATCTATAAAAGAGTCAGAACTGACAGAAGCAAAAGCTATATATAAGATGTATGAACAATCTGCATTGGACGAGAATCTATTTCAAGATAAAATAGACCAGATTATAGAAACTTTTAAAATGTTAGGCATGAACGTTGATATTTTATTTACAAATAATGATAAATACTCTGATAAATTAGAATATCAATATGAAACATTAAAACGTATGTTTATTTATGTACGTGATCAATTTTTGTTTAATCCTAAATCAGGTCTAGATAATTATTTAAGTACTCGAATTAGGCATGGTACATTAATAAATCAATTAAGAAATCATTATGAAATTGATAATTTAATTACGAATATTAGCAATGGTAAATATATTAGCAATAAATACTGGTTAGATTATATATCTAGTGTATCTAATCAAACAACTTTAAACATATGTGACAATTTCTTTAAAAAGTTTGCAGAGAATACTGACAATTTAATCTTTGAGATAAAAGAAGAATATGTTCAGGTTAGTACAGAATCTAATAAAATAAAAGAAAATGCATGTTTTAATTACAATATAGAATTTTTCTGTTCCGAAATAAAAAAATTACAAAAAAGAACTGAACTTAATTCTTATGATGCGATGCTTTCTGAGATGATTAATTTATTATGGACTCATACTGATAGATGCTTAGATGATATAAAAAATAAACTTCAAGAAACTAAACAAAAAATGTTAGAGCAATTGCATGATTTGGAAAAGAATATTATTACAATAATAAACTTACCCAATCAGGTAAAGAATATGTTTCATGATACTATTGTAAAGTGCTCTGGTGATATACAAGATGATATTCAGGTTGTTACTCGTTGGTTTAATAGAGGAAGTTCTGTTAATTTTGATTTTACCATACAACAAGTAATAGATACCTGTATTAGTTATATAAATAATAATAGTAAATATACTTTAAAGACAGACATAGAATGTAAAAGTACAACAAGTATACAAGGTAAATATTTTAGTACGCTTTATGATATGTTTCATGATATTATGAATAATGTTATGTATTATGAAAGAAATAAAGGGTTTAATAATTCATGTTCTATTGAGGTTTTGGAAATTAATAATATACTTAATATCAGAGTAAGTAATCCTGTTGATATAAATGACGTAGATGTAATAAGAAATAAGGTAAGCGAAATCAACGAGAATCTTGGTACTCTTCTAAGAGGAGGAAAATCTAGAGTTGAAGGAAATTCTGGTTGTATTAAAATATTCAACGCCGTTCATAATCATTTAGGAACAAATAATAATGATTATATAAACTCTGTTGAGGATGGTAATTTTATAGTGAAAATTTGTATTGACTTAAAAACATTAAAAGCATGAATATTTTATTAGTTGAAGATGATGATAAAAAAAGAGGTAGTGTACTATCTTATCTGCATCAAGAATTTAGTAATTTAAAAATAGACGAAGGTTATTCTGTCGAAAGTGGTGTACAAAAAGCTATTGATAACCAATATGATTTGATTATTTTAGATATGACTATACCCAATTTTGATAAAACAGATGGAAAAAACGGTGGCAATTCATATAAAAATGGTGGAGAAATAATTGTAAGAGAATTAAAAGATGAAGATATTGAATTTAGATGTATGATTCTTACTCAGTATGAAACTTTTAATAATGAGACGATAGACCAAATAAGTAATCGTATTAAAAAAAAATGTGGTAACGATTATCTTGGATATGTAAAATATAATACACTTAATAATGAATGGAAAGAACAAATAAAGAATATAATAGCATATGTTAAGAATATTATTGATTGATGATTCTCAAGATAAAATAAAGAGATATTTAGATCTTTTAGCGGAAAATACTGAAATTTCACTAGATTTAATAGATACATCTGCTTCTATACAAGAAGCTCAAACAAAAATGTCATTAAAGCAATATGATCTTGCTATTCTAGATTTGTATTTACCATTAAGATACGGTGACGAACCAAATCCAGAAAATACGATACGATTATTATCTGAATTGCAAAATGACACAGATTTAAATATGCCCTATAATATTGTAGGAATAACAAGATGGAAGGATGCAGATCCTAAGTACAAAGAGTTTTTCGATTCATTGCTACTTGCATATATTGTATATGAAGAAGGTAATGATGATTGGAAAAAGAAATTGAGCAATAAAGTGGATTTCCTATTAAAAGCTCAAAGAAGTGTTCAAATGCAAGACTATTATAATTATGATGTAGCTATTATAAATGCATTACAAAATGAAAATTTGCACATATTGAAAGCCTTTGGACAAGAAGGATGGAAAGAAGAAAAAATACCAGCAGATATGTCAACTACATATTATACAAAAACAATAAAATTAAAAAATAATAAAACTATACGTATAGTAACTTGCTGTGCACTACAAATGGCTAGTACAGCATCAGCAGTCTTAACTACTAAACTTATATATAATTTTAGACCTAAATATCTTTTCATGACTGGCATTGCGGCTGGAGTAAATAGAAATAATGTTAATTTAGGTGATATAATGGTAGCTAGTAAGGTTTTGGATGGAGCTAGTGGGAAAATAAAAACTAACAGTGAAGGGATAGATCTATTTATGCCAGATTATCATGAATTTCCTCTAGATACAGATATGCATGCTATAATACAAAAATTATCAGTTAATAGAGAATTACTTGATAATATAGAAAAGTCTTATGAAAACCAAAATGCAAAACCATGTTCAAAACTTAACTTATTTTTAGGTCCTATTGCTTCTGTTCCGGCCGTCTTGTCAAGTAAACAAGAAGTAAATAAAATAAAAGAACATTGTCGCAAACTATTAGGTGTAGAAATGGAAGAATATGGTGTTTTTTATGCAGCACATAATACAGCAAGACCGAGACCAAAATATGTTGTTGTAGTCAAATCAGTATCAGATTATGCGGATCCTGAAAAATCTGATAATTACCAAGACTATTGTATGTTTACTTCTGCTATGTTTGTAAAATATCTAATTGAAGAAGAACTTTGTAATTAAAAAATTACAACTAAAAATTAATACGAATATAGTAGAAAAAATATGTATATCTTTATTGATGAGTAGGATTGGAAGGTGAAAATTAAAAGCCACAATCTTAGTGCCAAACTGATGGTAGCTTTTTATGGTATAATCACCAACTGTTTTTGGCAACATTGCCTTTGTTATAGAACTCCCACCTTGTTACCGCAAGGTGGGAGTGTAGAAATTTGACTCTTTAACTTTACTTTACGGACACCTAATAATGGTGTCCATTTTATGTTAGTCGCCTTTCTTATGATTATGAGCTTTCAAAGAAGGGGTATTGCCTGGAGTTTTCTTGTTGTCTTTTTGACGTCTGTCTGATTTCCCTGTAGAAACCGCTATTCTTTTTGGACCTGGTTTGATCCCCATATTACAAGATTTATGTTCGACATGTTAATTCTCCTTTTTACGGAGAGGTACTCCGCCATCTTAATCGCAGAAAAAACGAAAAGTACAAAAAAATAAAATAAAAAGTACATTTTTAATGAAATTAAGGCAAGATTCTAGTTGTTGAATCTTGCCTTAAAAAGTTTTTACATTAATTATTTTGTTTAGGAATACTTTTTATCACATTCATAGCTGCATTTGTATCACCGCATTCTAGTAGCCATTGTGCCTTAAGTACTGTACAACTCATTAAGGCATTTAAATTACATGTCTCGCCTGCGTATTGTTCTGCCTTTGTTAACTCACTAAATGCTATATCCCACTTTCCCATTAATTTCCAAGTTTCAGCTATCTCATAATATATATCCACTAGTATCGGTAACACATGTAATTCTTTTGCACATAAAGAGGATTCATTGTAATATTTAATAGCCTCAGAATGTAAGCCTTGAAGTCGAGACAACCGACCGAGTAAATATAATGGTCTTATTCTTAGTAGCATAATCTCAGATAATTGCAATGCTGAATCAATATAGTATTTTGCTTCGGAAAACATATTCTTCTGCATCGCATATGTAGCTAAGTTACAAAATATATGTATTTTTAATTCTATATCTGTTGTAAAAGTAATAGCTTTTTCTCCATCTTCAAAAACATTGGAATCTCCAGTTAATGTCCAACCTATTTCAAAACAATTGGTAAATACTTGCATTTTTATATTATCTATACCTTGCAAAGAATCAAGTTCACATTTAAGACTTTTAAGTAATGTATATGCTTGATTTAATTGATTACGCTGAATAAGCATAGAAATATTCTGCCATTTAGATATTGCTACTTCTTGTGGGGAAAGACACTTAACAATACTTGGTTTCTTTATGAGAAAAGGAAATTCTGTACACATATCAAAGGTTATTTCCAAATTAATCATGCAGTCATTATCAGCCATTTCTGCGGAACACAATAAAATGTTTTCTTCCCAACCATTGATAACTATATTTTTAATCAGTGGTCTTTGCTGATCTAATTTTAACTCACTCAATATCTTTTTATACTCCTTATTTGAAGGATTTAGTTTTCCTGCAGGCGAGTCCACTGGAACAATAGGGATATCGGCTAAGTAAGTAAATAATGAACGAACAAATGTTATGGTAGGTTTCACAAACTGTCCATAAATAGCAGACAACAACAATTGTAATTCATTAAGTAATTCAGGTATATTAAAAAATGCGGCTAAATTATTTGTTATATTTCCTGTGCTTTGACCATTATCGTCTATATTCCATAACGTTTTATTAAGTTCACGAATTACATCGATAGAATTTGGATTTCGATCAATTTTAGAATGTACGCACCAGTCACAATAAAAATTTAACCATTTCAAATTTTTCTTCCATTCATCATAGGACTCAATAGCCTTTCTTGTCTCTGTCATTAGAAAAATTATGTCACTATTTTCTAATGTTGATTTATTTAATATATTAAATAAATCATCTTTCTTTATAGGTATTTCCATTTTTTTATAGTAATATATTAGATTAATACGATTATAGCAAAAGTAACAAAAACAAACGAGAAATCCCATTTTAAACGAAGAATTTCCATATTATATTGACAATATATAGAAAAGTCTACATCTTTAATTTTGTGTAAACCAATTACAATCTCTGTTTACATGAAGCAAACAAGAAAACATTTATTCCTCACTAATCGTTTGCTATTATTGTACGAGAATTGTAAAGACTAGTGTTTACAATATGTTTACCATATGTATACAATTAAAACTTAAAGTAATAAGTTTATTTGAGTTGTATTGTTAATTTTAAATATTATTACTTCGTTTTATATTTCAAAAGAACTTATTAGATGTAAATTTGTAAACAAATTTTATAAACGTTACTCATATGCACATGTGCGCAGAACTTGCTCTCGATCACAAGATTTTAAAAGACATTGTAGAAAAAAAGTTAGAGCCTTGCAAATAAATCCATCAAGGTAATTATGGTTGTTTATCAGAGCAAATCAATAACTATAACAACATTAATTACTAACCAATTTGTCTAAATAAAAACTGTCCTAAAAAGGGGAAACCGACAACTTTATAAAAAAGGATTGCTAAAATTAGATAAATATAGAAAAATCTGCAATGAACTTGCAATAATCATCATAAAATGATTATATTTGCAAGTATATTGCAAAAAATATGAAAAGACAAGATTGTAGCTTATCAGATTGGATTGATGAAAAGGTTATAAGAGGATATTATACGTTTACTATTGATGAAGTTAAAAATCGTTTCCCTAAATTTAGTGAATCATATATAAGTACCTCTTTGTATCGTCTAATTGTGAAGAAGAAAATTATTTCACCATGGAGAGGTTTTTATGTTTCTATGCCAATTGAGTATGCATTAAAATCAATTATTCCACCAGTGTTTTATATAGATGCTTTAATGTCATATTTAGATAAAAAGTATTATATTTGCTTATTAAATGCTGCTTCTTTCTATGGTGCGTCTCATCAACGAGTTCAGACCTTTTCTGTTATGGTAGAAACTCCAAAGTTAAGAAGTACATTTAAGACCGGTACTTCAATTATTTTTTACTCAAAGAAAGAAATTCTAGAAAAGTATATAAGAAAATATAAAGCACAATCTGGTTATGTAAATATATCTTCTCCTGAATTGACTCTATTAGATTTAATAGAAAATGAGAGATATATTGGAGGATTAAATCGAGTTTGTACTGTTTTAAATGAATTAGTAGATAGTATTGATTTTGACAAATTAGAAGATGATTTTTTCTTTCTTACATCTGTTCCAGTCTATCAAAGACTTGGTTATATATTGGATAGTGTTTTAGAACGAAAGGAATCTGCTGATAAATATAAAAGCAAAATGCCTTTTCTACCAACAAGAAATATTCCATTTAAGATTGGGAAATCAATAAAAGATTGTGAGATAGACATAAAATGGAAAGTAATTATTAATCAAGAAATAGAGATTGACGAATGATACCTGAAAATGCAATTAGAGAATGGAATGAAGTTGTACCATGGACTTACTCTGAACAAGTTGAGCAAGATTTGCTTATTTGCAGAGCTTTAACTGAAATTTATAAAGATGAGTATTTGGCTTCTCATTTAGCTTTTCGTGGAGGTACTGCTTTACACAAACTATTTCTCTCGCCTCAACCACGTTATAGTGAAGATATTGATTTGGTTCAGATTAAATCAGAACCTATCAAAGAAACTTATGATCATATTAGAGAGGCATTATCATTTCTTGGAGAACCAAAAGTTAAACAAAAGAAAAATAATAACACTTTAATATTTAGAATGGAATCTGAAATTCCTCCAATTGTTCCTATACACCTAAAGGTGGAAATAAATTGTAAAGAACACTTCAATGTATTACCAATGCATAAGGTTCCATTTTTTGTTTCAAATAAGTGGTACAAAGGTGAATGTAATATTCTCACTTATCAACTTGATGAATTAGTAGGGACAAAACTTAGAGCATTATATCAGAGAAGAAAAGGAAGAGACTTGTATGATTTATATAAAGTATTGACAAATTCTAAACATAAGATTGACATTGATAATGTTCTAAAATGCTATAATAAATATATGGAATTTGTAGTTGAACATATTCCTACATACAAGGAATTTATTATTAATATTGAAGATAAAATGCAAGATGAGGAATTTTTAGGTGATACTCAGCAATTACTTCGTCAAGGTGAAAACTTTAATCCACAAGAAGGTTATGAGGTTGTACGTTCGCTATTAATTGATAAGTTGCTAAAGTAAGATAAATTTAAACTTGTATATATAACAAACAATAACGGTATGACAGAATCTGAAGTAAAAGAAAAATTATCGCAACTTTTAAATCAAGAAAACTTAGATTATAGTGCAATTTTGTCTTTATCTAATAGATTGTCTCAATTTGATAAGGGCAATGTCCGTTTCTCCGTTGATGCTGGTGTGATAGACAGACTCGGTAATGAGCTTGTGTCAAGACAGGAGACTGCTGTTTCTGAATTGGTAAAGAATTCATATGATGCAGATGCTACTTGTGTAAAGTTGACATTTATAAATTCCAATGAAACAGGAGGCACACTTGTTATAGAGGATTCTGGCGTTGGAATGACGAAAGAACAATTAATAAATGGATTTATGCGTATCTCTTCAACAGATAAAGTTCGTCATCCATATTCTGATTTATACAATAGAAAGAGAGCTGGCAAAAAAGGAATCGGAAGATTTGCAGTACAAAGATTAGGTAGGAACTTATCTATCATTACAAAAAGCATTAATGAAGACAGTGCTTATAAATTGTCTATTGATTGGGATAAGTATGTCGGCGAGAAGAATTTAACTGATATAACAAATACAATTGAAAATATTAATTCTGACAAAACCTTTGGAACAACACTAAGAATTGAAAACCTTAGAGATAAATGGACTGAAGCCGCAATTAAAAGAATATACAGATATGTTTCTGATATTATGCAACCATTCCCTCTAAGTAAAAATAATAATGCAGATGGTCAAGATCCTGGATTTAAGGCCGTTTTTTATATTTCAGATGGCTTTTCTGAAAGAAAAATAGTTGATGATAAAATTATGATTTACGACCATGCCGTTGCTGTGATTGATGGTTTTGTTGATGCAAACCATAAAGCAGGCTATAGTGTCGTGAGTTCTAAATTAGGTATAGATTTCTCTGATGATATAGGTATAGATCCAGATAATAAATATTCTCTTTTTGATAAAATTAAGAATGTTAAATTTAGAGCGTATTATTACATATATGAAGGTAATCTCATTCCTAAAATGCATTTAAATGCAATACGGAAACTAGCAAATGTAGCTGGAGGTATACGTTTATATAGAAATGGATTTCGTGTATTGCCGTATGGTGAACCTGGTGATGATTGGCTGTCTTTGGATATGTCTACGCGTAGGCGTTCTATATTGCCAACTCATACAAATATTTCATTTTTTGGTTTTGTTGAAATAGACGATAGCAGTGGTGATTTTGAGGAAACATCAAGTAGAGAAGGTTTGATGAATAATGATGCTATGATTCAACTACAAAACTTTACTTATCGTGCGATATTAAATTCTGTTATAAAGATAGCAGAGGTTAGGAATATCAAAGTTGTCTCAGGGCAGAAAAAAGATGAAAAAGGGAATTGGGAAAAAATAGATATTAGAGTTAAAAATATAGCACACACTCTAGATGAGTTAGATAAAGCACTAGAGATTGGCGATGGAGTTGTTGCGAAAAAACAACGTAGAAAAAAAATTGCCAAGTTGAAAAAAGACTTGGAAGAAGTTGATAAATTACAAAAACAAGAAATATCTAAGACGCTTAAGGAACGTTCTATGTTAAGAGTTTTGGGAAGTGTGGGCTTAACAATTGGACAATTTATTCATGAAATAAAATATCATTTTGACAATATTAAAGATGATATTAATGTGCTAATTCAAGATTTGCAAAACAACTATAAGGCCCTTGAACGGTTGTGTATCCTTAATGATAATTTTGCGTCATTTAGTTCCTATATGTCTTATTTTGATAATGTCATTTCTCTGAATATTGTAAGAGAACTAAGACCTATCGAATTAAGAACTGTTGTCAAACCATTTATTGAGTCAATGTATAGTGATGCCATAAAAGCAGGAATAGAATTGTTACCTGCAGAATTTATTGGCTATAATTTATACACAAAGCCTATGCATCCATCGGAATGGTCTTCGATTTTGTTTAATTTTTATACTAATTCAAAGAAGGCAATAAAGAGAGTTGGTAATGCTGGACAGATTCATATAGAATGTGGTACAACCGATAAATATATTTATTTAGAGTTTTCTGATACAGGTGATGGTATTTCTCCCGAAAATGAAGATAGAATTTTTGATGAGTTTTATACAACAACATCACAAAATTCATTGGAATCGTTAGACTATAAAAATCAAATAGAGGGAACTGGGCTTGGACTTAAAATTGTTAAAGATATTATATTAAGTTATAAAGGTAATATAATGGTTGTATCACCCAAACATCATTATTCAACTTGTATTAGAGTTGAAATTCCTAAAGCAAATGATAAAGATTTAGAGAGTATTATATGAGTTATAAAATATTATATATTGAAGATCTACCTACTGGTAGTATTCAAAACGATTTAGAAAGATGTGGGCTTGAAGTCGCTGTTAATAATGCTGATGATTTTGATAATACATTATCAGATATTGTCGATAATGAATACGATGCATTTGTTATGGACTTTAGGTTAACTGCTAATACAGGAAGAGTGGATGCACCCACTTTTGCATCTACGATTAGGACGAATGGACGAAATCATAAAAAATGTCCAATAATATTAATTTCAAGTGAAGAAAACTTACCTGAATTTAATAATGATTTTACAAGTCAAGATTTATTTGACATGGTTATTTCTAAAACTAGATTTCGCACTTATTGCGATAAATATAGTAAAATCATTATTGATTTAATAGAAGCATATAGAAGTATTATTTCTGAGTCATACAATACTGCAAGATTACTTAATATCGAGAATACAGATTACTTAGATTATAGATTCATTGAAGTTCTAGAAACATTTAGAAAACAAAATAATCCATATGGGTATTGTCGCACTATTTTTCATTCACTAATTCGTTCTATTGGTATTTTGGTAGGAGAAGACGTGTTAGCTGCAAGACTTGGTGTTGATAAATCGTGTGAAGACTTCAATATCTTAAAAGAAAGACTTGAAAGTTGTAGGTATCGTGGAATATTATCAAAAGCATATGATAGATGGTGGTTTGATCAAATTCTATTTATATGGAAGGAAATATCTGGCGGAAAATCTTTAAGAAGAATGAAAGCCGCTGATAGAGTGAATATTATAAATAACAAATTTGGGTTGAACTTACAACCTGCAAAACCTATCAAATTTGCTTCTAGTTCAACATTTTGGACAATATGTTCAAAAGAATTAAAACCATTGGATCCTAATGAGGGCTATATCTATAATGATAAAGTTATAGATGTATGGCAGGAACCTGAATATATATCTTTATATAGCGCATTAGAGTATCCTGAATTACGCGAGAAATTGTCTCCTATGGATAGAAAAGAAATTTTTGAGATTGGGGAAAATGCCAGAGTATAAGCATAATAAAATAATTAAAGATATAAAAGAATTAGTTAATCTGTTAAAGAAACATCGATTTAACGAATTTATGGAACTATATTCTTTAGAGAATCTTGTGGGAAAAACTACTGAAGTTTTTTATAATTATAATATTGATGATATAGTACTAAGAATTACATCATCAGGACAAAAACCTGCACCCAAGGTTTCTAAATTTGCGATAGTCATTAAAATGAACTATACTTTACAAGAAAACTTAAATGCCAATATTGATATTTTTGATAATTATCAATTTGAACTATTCATAAAAGGATTTAAAGATGTCAATGCAACAGGCCGTGAGGATGAATATAATTTCTTTTGTTGGCATTTAGATAAAGAAGTTAACACGAATGGAAAATTTATTCATCCATATTACCATTTCCATGCAGGTGGAAAACATATGAAGGATTTTATTGATGACGATAATAGAATAGTATTGATAGGATCTCCAAGGATACCACATCCTCCTATGGATATTGTTTTAGCCATTCATTTTATAATTCTAAACTTTGTAAATTCAAATGAATATCCATCAAAAGATTGTTTGTTATCTGATGAATCTTATATAAATGTAATAGAAAGGGCACAAAAACGTGTCTTGGAACCATATTTCAATGCAATTAATGGTGGTGAACATACTGTGTTTACAAAAGAAAATTTATTCCCATTATATGTATGACATTTAAAATTTCAAAGTTTTTACGTAGCTTCTCATATAAAACTAACGAAATTAATAGGTTGTTGGTTTCAGCTTTTATATATACTAATAATATAGAAGTAAGAAACAACAATCTTATTAAAGAACTTTTGCTCAATAGCAATGATGCTGATGTTTGTTCACTATCAAAATTAGTTATTGATACATATCAAGAATTCAGCATTGAATTGCTCATCGAATTATTTGAATTTGTGATTTCTCCTGCAGAAAAAGAGGTAAATGGGGCTGTTTACACACCAAAAAATATTCGCGATTTTATAGTTCTAGAGAGTTTTAATAATTTCCCATTGAAAGATTGGAAATCTTTAATAATTGCAGACATCTCATGTGGATGCGGAGGTTTTTTTATTTCTGTTGCAGAGTATATAAAAAATCATATAAACATTAAGTATTCTGAAATATATAAACATTTGTATGGTGTAGATATTGAAGAATATAGCATTGAGCGTACAAAAATTCTATTAACTTTATATGCCATTCAGAATGGCGAAGATGTAGAAGATTTCACTTTTAATCTTTTCTGTGGGAATTCATTAAATTTCGATTGGGCTACCATTCCGGTATATAATTTGAATAATGGTTTTGATATTGTTATTGGTAATCCTCCATATGTAGGTGCTTCTAAAATAACAGATGAAAGTCGGCAGTATTTATCAAAATGGTCAGTAACAAAGACTGGTAAAACAGATTTGTACATTCCATTTTTTCAAATAGCAATAGAATGTTTGAAAGAAGGAGGTGTACTCGGATATATTACGGTAAATAATTTTTATCGCAGCGTTAATGGTAGAGCATTTCGCAGATATATGTCTACCAATAAATACAGTTTCCAAATAATAGATTTTGGTTCTGAGCAAGTTTTTAGAGGAAGATCTACATATACTTGTATTTGCTTTATAAATAAGCAGAAAGGGAATGTGTCTTATTGTAAAGCATCGAGTAGGTCTTTGGATGCAATTAGAAATGATAGTTATTGTTGTCTTGATTACAAAAATTTAGATAATGAAAAAGGGTGGCTTTTGCAAGATGATTCAATCGCATTTAATATACGAAAGATTGAGTCAATTGGAAAGCCAATAGGAAAAATTTTTGATATAAAGAATGGTTTTGCAACTTTAAAAAATGACGTGTTTATTTTGAATGTAATTAACGAAGATCCTGTATTCTATTATTCTCAGAATAAATTAGGAGAGACTTTCAAAATAGAAAAAGGAATCTGTAGAGATGTCATAAAACCAAACACGTTGAAATCGGAGAAAGAAATATCAAATAAAATCGAAAAATTGTTGTTCCCTTATTCTGTTTCAAATGGAATAGTAAAAGTAATGGAAGAAGATGTCTTAAAAGAACAATATCCATACGCATTTAAATATTTATTGCACAATAAATATGTCTTGTCGCGAAGAGACAGAGGGAAAAGGGAATATGAACAATGGTTTGCTTTTGGGCGAACACAGGCACTAAATATTAGTGGGTATAAATTATTATTTCCATATATTGCGGAATATCCATATTTTGTTATATCAGAAGATAAAGACTTACTATTTTATAATGGATATGCAATAGTTTGTGATGACTTACAGAAACTGAAAGTTTTACAAAAAATATTACGTTCTGAAGTTTTTTGGTACTACATAAAACATACAAGTAAACCATATGGTAGTAATTATTTTGCACTTGCGAAAAACTATGTTAAGAATTTTGGACTAATAGAAATGTCTGCTAAACAAGAAGAAAAATTAATGTTATTGAAATCAGATAAAGATATAAATGAATATTTAAAATTATTATATGATTTAGATATATAATTTTTTATGCTTTACTTCTTTTTTAAATTTTTATATTTTAGCAGTAGTTACTTCTTAAAAAAGAGGTAGTTGTTTTTTTATAATATATTGATTATAGAAGTTAATTGTTTTTGTATTCAATTTTTATTAATTATTAATAAAATGAATAAAACAATCATCTACACCGTAATAACAGGTAACTACGATACCATCAAGCAACCGTTTGTGCTAGAGGAGGGTGTGGAGTATGTGTTGTTTACCAATAATCGTGAGATTAAGGATGCTGGAGTGTGGAAGGTGGTGCATATTTCTTCTGAACAGTGGCAAGGAAGAAGTGAGCGGGAGAATAACATCTTGTTGTCGCGTAAGGTGAAGATGTTACCGCATAAGTATTTGCCAGAGGGGGCGGAGTGGAGTATATACATTGATGCGGATATGTTGATTAAAGAACCTTTGACGAAACTATTAAATAATCTGCACGAGGATACTTTGTTTGCTTCGTGTAGGCATAGTTATTGTGGTTCGGTGAGGGAAGAAATAGAGGATTTAGTTGCAAAGAGTATGGTAGATGCCACGCAGATTGAAAATCAATGGCAACGTTATGTAGAGTGGGGCTTTATGGATGATTTGGGTATTTCTGAGAATGGATCACTTATTAGAAGGCATAATGATGCTCGTGTAGCCCAACTAATGGAATTGTGGTGGAAGGAGTATCAAAATGGTTGTTTGCGAGACCAAGTGAGTTTGATGCCGTGCATGTATCTAACAGATTTTATGCCATATTTTCAATTTATTGAGATGGATATTAGGAATAATAATTTTGTGGAGGTGATGAGGCATCTATATATCTGCTTAGATAAAAAATAAAAATATTTAAATTTTTCTTTCTAAATGTTTTGATAGTCAAATAATTATCTATATATTTGCAGCGCGTTATTTAAAAATTATCCCCGTCTAATTCTACAAAATATAGCAATAGTTACTTCTTACTAAATTAAAATCCGAAGTGCGAAAATCTTAAGTATACACTCCTCGGGAGGGGATGCCTTAGCGGCGGGGACGGCCGATTACGTCCCCAAGAGCGAAAGATTGCAGAAAAAACAAGCAATATAAAAAAAGGAGACCGAAG
>JAZSIL010000009.1:0-4565 GCA_045533785.1 Bacilli bacterium | reverse complement strand
TATAACTTTTTGCCACAAAAATATTTTCCATATTTTACCTCATTAATCTACAAGTTCCCATAATGTTTCAAATGCCATAACATAATCTTTTAAATAACCATTATTAACTAAATTTACCGCAAAATCATTAATAACTTTTGCACCTAGAGTACCAGATGTAAATAAAATTTTATTTCTTTTTTTATATATATTCTTTTTTAATAAATATGCATTATTAAAAACAGGATTTCCAACAACAAAATAGTTTTTCTTCATCTTTTTTACTGGATATGACAAAAATACCTTATCTACAAATTTAGAGAGTATTTTATTTGCTTTTCCCATGATGCTATTTTGTTCATGTAAATATGTTTTAAGTTTTGAGTTTTTTGATGCAAGTATTCCTATCCCACTAATATATCCTCCAAAACCATATGCTATTTTAACATTTTCTTTTTTTATAATTTCTTTAATTTCTTTATATGCTTTTAAATTGATAATTTGATCTTTAAGACTATGTGATGCTTTAGAAGAATTGATAAAATAAGTATTATCAATATCTTCAGACTTTAATACTTCATAGTTTTTATCTTTAGAAGTAGCTACTAAAACAATATGACATTTTGGATATCTCTTTTTTATTTCTTTAATTAGTATTACACAAGGCATAATGTGGCCGAGTGTTCCACCAGCAAAACAAATAATCCTCATACTATTCACCCCTATATTTACTTATATTTAATACAATGCCAATCATCATTAAACTAATCATCAAGCTAGTTCCCCCATAACTTATGATTGGAAGCGTTATTCCAGTTACTGGTAGTAATCCAATTACAACACCTATATTAATAAAAACTTGAACAAAGAATACTAAACCTATACCATAAGATATATATTTATAAAAATGATTATTTACATTAGATGCAATTTTAATCATCCTAATTATTAAAGCTAAAAATAATCCTAATAAAATAATTGCGCCAATTAACCCTAGTTCTTCTGTTACAATTGCGAAAATAAAATCATTTTGTGGTTCTGGTAAAAAGAAATGCTTTTGAATACTTTTATTAAATCCAAGTCCAAATAATCCGCTTGGTGCAAGAGCATACATTGACTGAATTGCTTGAAAACCGCTACCTAATGGATCACTCCAAGGATCAAGGAAAGAAAATATTCTTTCCATTCGATAAGGTGCACTAATTATTAATCCCACAACACCAGATATTCCTATAAGAAATAAAAGGAGAAAATATTTAAAAGGAGCACCAGTAATAAATAAAAGTAAAAATGATGATAACACAATTACAAGTCCGGTACCAAAATCAGGTTGTAACATAATAAGTCCAAACACTGAACAGATTATTATAATCATTAATAAAAAATTTTTAAACTTTAATAAATCTTTATCATATTTACTAAAGTACTTTGATAAAAATAATATTATTGAAACTTTCATAAGTTCTGACGGTTGAAAAGATAAACTTCCAACGCCAATCCAACTTCTCGCCCCACCTCTAACCATTCCAATTCCGGGAATTAAAACTAATATTAAACATACAAGTGATATTAAAAAAATTATTGAAGAAAATCTTTGTAACTTTTTGATATCCATATTTACAATTAATATCAATAGGGCTATACCAATACCTGCAAATATAGCTTGACGTTTAATATAATAATATGCATCATTATACTTATATTGTGCTACAACATTACTAGAAGAATAAACCATTAATAAACCAAAAATAACTAAAATTATTGTAACTATTAATAATATTAAATCACATTTTATTCTTTTCATATTTTACACCTATATAATCATATGAAAAAAATCTAGGTAAAATACCTAGCCAATATATGTTAGTTTAAAACCTTCTTTATTTCTTTCATTACCACAATCAGTAATGCCAAATTCTACTTTAAAACTTACACCATAATATTCAAATACAAATTCATTATTTTCATTTAAATGTCCATTACAGTATGTTTTATACCAGTCTTTTATTTTTTCTATTCTTGCAGTATCCGAAAGATCTTTAATTGAATCAGGATAAGCATACTTATAATACTTTTCATCTAAGTATGTATCTTTTTCAAGTAATGCTTCAAGTTTAATATTGTTTGGTCCAACCTCATATTTAGTTTCATATGGAAGTGCTACTAATGCAAGTTTGTTTTTATTATTTTCACCTTTTAATACCATTAATGGTTGTTCCATTGAAATTCCCATATTCGATGAATATCTAAAGATAAAATAACGTTTCCCACCACTTACAAATGTTCTAAACTGATATGAATATCTTGTACCATCAGAATTTGCAATTACAAGTTGATATTCTTTTGAATATTTTTGTTCATTTCCAAATTCATCAACATTATCTAAATCTAACTTTTTACCATCAAAAATTGCTTTGCCTTCATCATATTCTTGTTCAAGTTCACTTACAACATATATTTGTTCCTTACAATACTTACTTAAATGCTCACCAAATTTATCACTTAAAACATATTGATCATTAGATACAAAGAAACATGCAGAACCATGAGATTCCATCATAACTCTAACACCATTATAATCAAAATGTAAACTAGGTAGTGTTTCTTGAATTAAATAGTCTTTGATTTCGCTTGATACATTAAGTGTTACACCATTTGGCATTTCTTCATATTTATTAAAACATGAAGTACAAGAAGTAGATGTAAAAAGCAAAACAACAACTAATAATAATATGCTTAATCTTATTTTAGAAATCTTTATCATTATTATTTAACCCATACTTTTCATAAAATTCTGCCTTAAATTCTAAGAAACGATCTTCTTTAATTGCAGTTCTAATATTCTTCATTAAATTCTCTAAGAAATGGACATTATGAATACTAAGAAGTCTTGCACCTAACATCTCATCAGCTCTAACTAAATGATGTAAATAAGCTCTTGTATAATATTTACAACAATAACAATCACATTCAGAATCTAGAGGAATAAACTGTTTTTCATATTGTCTATTCTTTAAAACTTTTCTACCACTTGAAGTCATTGCGGCACCATGACGTGCAATACGTGTAGGTAAAACACAGTCAAACATATCAATACCACGTTCAACACCGTCTAAGATTGCACCTGGGCTTCCTACCCCCATTAAATAACGTGGTTTATTTTCAGGTAAATGAGGTGTTGTAAACTCTAATACTCTATTTTCAACTTCTTTTGGTTCACCAACAGAAAGTCCACCAATCGAATAACCATCAAAAGGAAGTTTAGTAAGTTCTTCACAGCAGTGGATTCTAATATCTTCATATTCTCCACCTTGAATAATACCAAATAACCCTTGTGTATCACGTTTCTTATGAGCTTCAAGTCCACGTTTAGCCCATCTAATAGTTCTTTCAACTGAATTTTCCATGTATGACCTAGTCGCAGGATAAGGAGGACATTCATCAAAACTCATCATAATATCGCTACCTAAACTATTTTCAATTTCAATAGCTAACTCTGGTGATAAAAATAACTTACTACCATTTTTATGGTGTTTAAATGTTACACCTTCTTCTTTAATATCGCGTAACTTTGCAAGACTAAACACTTGGAATCCACCTGAATCTGTAAGAATAGATTTATCCCAGTTCATAAACTTATGTAACCCACCTGCTTCTTCTATTAATTTGTGACCAGGTTGAAGCCATAAATGATAAGTATTACCAAGTATAATTTGCGCTCCTGTTGCTTCAATTTCTTCTTTTGATAAAGATTTAACAGTTGCTTGCGTACCTACTGGCATAAAACAAGGAGTATCAATAACTGAATGAGGTGTAGTTACCTTACCAAGTCTAGCCATCGTACGACTATCTTTTTTTAATAAATCATATTTTATAACCATATTTATAATACCTCTTAAATATATTATATCAAATCTTTGATAAAAAGTAAAAATAAGTGATTAATTACATTTTTCTATAAGTTTTAATAAATTTGTTGTAGAAACTTTTGGAAAACTTCATATTGATTTACCTAAAAATATATGTTCAAATTTAAATGTGGTAATACTACATTAGTAGTTATTTCCACATTAGAAGTAATTTGTACTTCTATATATATAGGGGTTTAAAATATAGGGGATTTACTCTTCTTTATCAACCACTTTAACAAGGGGGATAGATGAAGGAAGAGATATTATGGTTCTACTAATTAAAAATTCTCCTCTAATATTAATTGGAGGAGAATTTGATTAACTTAATCAAGCTTATGGCTGAAATAATCAAACTCATAAGCAATTTAATTAGTTTCATGATAGTTATTATCAAGAATAAGAAAAAATAAAATCTAAAAAGAGTCCCATTTTTTAATTACTCCAGTGGACTCTTTTTTAGAACATAAAGAAGAGTTAGTATATAGATACAAATTACTTCGTTTATATTATATCATATAATCTATAACTTGTAAATAGTGAAAATCAATTTTATAAAACTTAATTTTAATAATTATGAGAATAATGAAAAATTTTCTTCTTGATACTTTTGTTGAAGTTCTTCTAATACTGCAAGTGTGTCTTTATTATTAATTACAATATCTCTAATTGCAACAC
>JAZSIL010000034.1:0-2305 GCA_045533785.1 Bacilli bacterium | reverse complement strand
CTTTTGTTGTCCTCAATATCTTTATCCAATTTTTTCATCACAAAATAGCCAATTATTCCACATATTAAGAAAACTACTAATAATATTATATCTTTCATAAGCTATCCTCCATCTATAAAAAAATTTAAATTTTAAAACATTTTTGTATTTTTTTATAATCTCCTATTACTAGTAAAGATAACTCAGAGCTAAGTACTTTTGATGGAATAACATCTACACTTAACTTATTCTCATCTTTTATACCCAATATATTAATACCATATCGTTTTCTAATATCTATTTCACCAATAGTTTTACCTATCCATTCTTTAGGGACACTTACCTCAAATATAGCATGCTCATTATCTATCTCAATATAATCCAAAATATGGTCAGCACTATATTTAATTGCCATCCAAGATGCAAGTTGTTTTTCTGGATATACAATTTCATCTGCACCATTTCTTAAAAGAAATTTAGCTTGCCCATCTCTTTCAGCTCTAGATATAACTTTTTTAGCTCCTAATTCCTTTAATAGACTTGTTGTTTCTAGTGAACTTTGGAAATCATCACTTATCGTTACAATACATAAATCATAATTATTAATTCCTAAAGATTTCAAAAAATCTTCATTTGTACTATTCCCAATCTGTGCATCTGTTACAAATGGAACTGCTTGATTAATTTTTTCCTCATTTACATCAACTGCCATAATCTCATGCCCTAACTCGTGTAATTTTTTTGCTATATGTAGTCCAAATCTTCCTAAACCAATTAAAAGTATTGTTTTCTTTTTCATACTGACCTCCTAACCAACCATAATTTTTTCTAGTGGGTAATTATAAAATTGTTTTTTTCCTTCTCCTAATGTTGCATATATCAGTGTCAATCCACCTATTCTACCAAAAAACATCAACATAATTAATATTATTTTAGATACTAAGCCTAATGTAGGAGTAATACC
Organism: Bacilli bacterium; assembly: GCA_045533785.1. Lineage (GTDB taxonomy): Bacteria > Bacillota_I > Bacilli_A > ML615J-28 > CAG-313 > UBA1737. Next base: position 1,362 of record JAZSIL010000034.1, on the reverse strand, counting down.
TAAGGTAAGTCCCACTGTACCAATTGCAGAAGCTGTTTCAAATAACCCTGATAATACTGAAACATTTTCAATCTTACTAATTATTAATCCACTAAACAAGAATATAAATAAATATAAGAAAAAAATAGCAAATGCTTTTTTAACATTTTCATCACTAATTCTTTTTTTAAATAATTCAGCATTTCCTTTATTTTTAAATACTGAAATTATTGAAGCACATATAACTGCTATAGTTGATGTTTTCATACCACCAGCAGTAGAGCCTGGTGAACCTCCAATTAACATTAAAATTATTAAAATTATTAATCCGACTTCACTTACACCATTAAGATCGATTGTGTTAAATCCGGCAGTTCTAGGAGTAATTGATTGAAATATTGAGACTAATATTCTTTCTTTTAATGGAAGTTCATTGAATTCAAAAAAGAAGAAATACATTCCTGGTAAAATTATTAAAATTATAGACATTATAATTACAACTTTTGATTGTAATCTATATTTTTTAAAATTAAATTTATAATCATATATATCTTTCCATACAATAAAACCAATAACACCAATTACAATTAATAAGCATACGATTATGTTGATTATTGGCATTGATGAAAATATTGTAAGAGATGAAAACTCTCCAGAGTATTTCCCCATTATATCAAAACCAGAATTACAAAAAGCCGATATCGAATGAAATATCGACATCCATACCCCATTCCAACCAAATTCTTTACAAAAAAATGGCATCATAACTATTGCACCTAATAATTCAAAAAATAGTATTCCTTTTATAATAAACTTTGTTAAACTAGCAATTCCTCCAACATTGTAAGCTGATATTGATTCTTTTAATGCATCCCTACTAAATAAACCTATCTTTCTACCTGATATCATGAGAAATGAAATTGCCACTGTTATAACACCCATTCCTCCAATTTGAATCAACAATAAAATTACTATTTGACCAAATATCGACCAATGAGTCGCAGTATCAAATACAACTAGTCCAGTAACACAAACTGCCGAAGTTGATGTAAAAATTGAATCTATAATAGAAGTCCATGTTTTATTCGCAGACGATATTGGTAATGAAAGTAAAAATGCGCCTATCATAATTACCAAAAAATAGCCAAATAAAATAGTTTTAAATTTTGATAAATGAAATCTTTTTTTAAACATATTTGTCACCTTTTATTTTATAATATAATTATATCAAAAATTCTATAAAGACGATGTTAAGGTTAATGGTTAAATATTAAGATTTTATTAAGACTTACAATATCCCCTACATATTCATTAACCATGATATCATAAAATAATAAATAATTAAACTCTTCCCAATAAGTTCATCCATATATCTCATTAAAA
>JAZSIL010000172.1:0-4473 GCA_045533785.1 Bacilli bacterium | reverse complement strand
ACTTTTTTTAAATCAAAAACTGATTAATTCTTTTAAAAAAGTGGTATAATATATTAAATGGAGAAATTTATATGGAACAAAATAATAAAACAAAAATATTTGAAGATTACCCAATAGGAAAAGCATTCATTAATTTAGTTACACCTACGATAATCTCACAAATTATTATGATTATATATAACTATGCTGATGCATGGTTTTTAGGAAGAACAAAAAATGCCGATGCAGTAGCAGCCCTTGCAGTTGTTATGCCAGTATTTATTATTTTGAATGCGATAGCTAGTTTATTCGGTATCGGTGGTTCTAGCTTAATTGCAAGATGCTTAGGAAGAAAAGATCCTAAAAAAGCAAAATCAGTATTTGCTTTTTCTTTATGGGGAAGTATTTTATCTGCTATTTTATATAGTATTATCATTCTTGTTTTTGCAAAACCTATTATTTATTTAGTAGGCGGAACTGCTGCAACTTATAAATATATATATGATTATGCACTAATTACGATTGTAATCGGAAGTATACCTACTATTTTAAATAATGTATTCGGTCACTTAGTAAGATCAGTTGGTGGTGCAAAGGAAGCAAGTATTGGTATGGGACTTGGTGGACTTTTAAATATTGTCCTAGATCCTTTATTTATGTTTGTGCTTTTACCAAAAGGTTATGAAATTGTTGGTGCAGCTCTTGCAACAATGTTATCAAATGTTGCATCTACAGTATTCTTTATTATATATGTATTAAAACATAAGGAAATTGAAGTATTTACTTTAAATCCTAAAAACGTATCATTCAAGTTTTCAATTCCAAAAGAAGTATTATTTATTGGTTTACCTGCTGCACTTAGTACTACACTTGCAATGGTATCAAATATTGTAGCAAATAAACTAGTAATTGGTGCTGTAGCAGAAGCACTTCAAAGTTCTGTCGTTGGTGGATTAGGAGCCGCTAAAAGAATTAATACTTTAGCTTTTAATATATGTATGGGTATTACACAGGGAATGTTGCCATTTATTGCGTATAACTATGCTGCTAAAAATTCTAAACGAATGAATAAAGGAATTGCATATATGTTTGTTGTTGCGGTTAGTTTTTCGCTTATTGCAATTACATTCTTCCAAATTTTTACAAAACAATTAGTTACATTCTTTGTTCCTGGTCAGCCTGATACAATTACATATGGTGTTGAATTCTTACATATCATTGAAGTGGCAGTGCCTCTTTGTTCAATTTGCTTTGCTACAAATACAGTATTCCAAGCAACAGGTAAGAAATTTTCATCGTTCATTCTTTCGATTTTAAGAAAAGGTGTATTAGACATCCCACTAATGTATATCTTAGTTAATGCAGTTGGTGAACTTGGTGTATTGTGGGCAACACCTATTGCAGAAACACTATCAGTATTTGTCGCAATTGCTTTGTTAATACCTTTCTTAATTAAGAATGCAAAAAGAAATTCAAAACCATTGAATTTAGAAAATTAAAAAACATAGGAATAATCCTATGTTTTATTTATGAAATAAAAATCATATATATTATATAGGTGAAAGTATGAAAAAATACATATTACTTTTAATAGCTGGCTTATTAGTTGGTATAACAACTAATATAGGTCATCCAATCACTCCATATTATATAAATCAACTTGAACTGGATAAAGTTGTTTTTGGTTACTTCTATGCTACAATGTCACTTGGAATGTTAATTTCGGCTCCTATTTGGGGAGCAATTGGTGATGCTAAAGGTAGAAAAGTAGTATTAATAATTTGTTTAATATTTTATGGAGTAGGACAAATATTATTTGGAGTTTTACATAATCAATATTTAATTATCGCTGCTAGATTTTTTTCTGGATTATTTTGTGGTGGGATTTTGGTTTCATTACTTTCATATATGACAAGAAGCGAGGAATTATCAAAGTTTAATGGCCCACGCCTTTATGCAACATTTATTTCTCTTCATTTAGTTGGAACATCGCTTGGATCATTCATAGGCGGAGCAATTGGAGAAATAGTTAACCCTAATTATCAATTTGCTTTCTTTATTCAAGCATTAATGATGATAGTTTTCGCAGTATATGTGCTTGTTCTAATGAAATTTGATGATGAAATCAAACAAAAAGTTAGAAGTATGAATCCATTAAAGAGTTTAAACGATATTAAAATATTACCAATATCTTTAATTATTTTTCTTTTTGTTATCGCAATAATAAATATTTCATTTACTGATGTATCTAAATATCTTGATGTATATTTTTCAGACTCTGGCTATGGTTCTTTAAAACTTGGTACAGTTAATTTAATTGTAGGTGTTGTTACTTTGATTGTTAATTTATTATTCACGCCACTTATTATCAAGAAACTAAAACCATTAGTTTCGTTATCAATATTAAGTTTAATTGGATCAATAATGCTTGTATTAACTTTTGCACTTCCTAATTTATTACTTAATATATATACTTTTTATATGATATTTATTATTACTAAAGCGATAATAGAACCTGTGATTGTAGAATATCTTAATGAACATAAAAATATTCAATCTGGAATACTAATGGGACTTAGACAAAGTTTTATTTCACTTGGAGGAATTGTTGGAGTTTTAATAGGTGGAGTTATTTATGCAAATAATAATGTAGTGTTATTTTATATATGTTCCGTTATGTTATTTATTGCTTCAATTGTTAGTATTATTATATATATTTTAAAAAGAAGAGATTCTAAAAATTAATTTAGAATCTTTTTTTAATAAAAGTTGCTAAATTATAATATATTTGCTATAATAATTAAAAGGAGATTATTATATGAGAAAATTTAACTTTACTCTAATTCGAGTTTCAATTATATTACAACATACTGGATTTATTTTCCCTGTTATTGGAATAGGAACAAAAGGATTAGATATCACAATTATACCCCTTTCATTAGTAGCTAGTTTGCTATTATTAATGTTTGGGCTAAGAGGATTATACCAAGATACTCGTAATCAAGATTTTTACTTAGGAATTATATTATCTATTGTTGGGATGGGTTTAATAATAACTGGAACAATATTTTCTCCAATCATTACAGGTGGTAGATTTTTTAGAACTATTGAATGGGTCTTAATGATTTCAAAGGGTGAATTTGCTGATGAAGAGTTAATTTCCTTTTTTATTGTTGATTTATGCAAATCAGTTAGAACATTATATATAGTTATGACATTAGGTTCTTTATTTTACTCTATTTCATTAATTAAATTCATAAGTGGACTTCTTTTGCAAAATGTAGACCACCTTCATTTATATAATATGAGAAGAACAATCAAAATTTTTGCTGTTTCAAGTTTTATACTAATATTGATTGCAACTATAATAATTATAATGTTTACAGATGTTATGAAGATAGCTTCATTGCCATATGATAATATAATGGAAGAGGATCTATTAAGGGTATATATTTATTGTTTAATATTTTTTATTGTATTAGTCCCTGCAGCAATTGTATTTTTGATATTCTATTTTATTAATATAATTAAATCAATAAAATTAGTGTTTAAAACACCAAAAAAGTTTATTAAATCAAATAGTGAAAGTTAAAAAGGAGCAAGACATGAATATATTATTTTTTTTAAAACCCAAAGCAACACTTACTGTACTTGAAACAAGTTATACAATTAGACAAGCCCTAGAAGTAATGGAAAAGAGTGGTTATACGGCTGTTCCTTTAATTGATGAAGAAGGAAAATATATTGGAACAGTATCAGAAGGAGATTTTTTGTGGTTCTTTAAATCGCTTAAAGTCTTTAATTTAAAGGATGCAGAAAAGATTTCTATTAACGTAATTAATAGAAAAAGAGATAATTTACCGATTAGAATTAATGAAGAAATGTCAAATCTAATTAATATGTCAAAGACAGAAAACTTTATTCCAGTTATTGATGATCGTGATATGTTTATTGGTATTGTAACAAGACAAGATATTATTGATTATTTTTTAAAAAATCATTGTAATTAGTGATATATGAAAAGACATCTTAATAATTCAATAAAAGCAATTACTGAAGGCGGGATTTTTACTGCGATATATGCACTTCTTGCGATTATATCGAGATATTTAATTACTGGTACTGACAGTATGATGTATTATTTTACACCGCTACCTATAGCTATATATGTAGTAAGAAATAAATTGTCGTATTCAACAGCTGTTTTTTTTGCTTCAGTTGCACTTTCATTTCTATTTGCAAATCCACTTATTGCTTTGATGGTAATTATGCCAAACATTATTGTAGGATTTGTTCTTGGATGTATGGAAAGATATAGTAAAATTAAACTCTTAAACTATTTTTCAATTTTTTTCTTATGTCTAATTGTTAATTTAATTAGTATTGCTGCTTATGAAATAATTACTGGAATTAAGTACTTTGAAGATATCGCAAATTTCTCTAATAATATTGCTAGTTCTGTTGGATTTTATAATCAAACTTTAATAAACTCAA
>JAZSIL010000079.1:0-12370 GCA_045533785.1 Bacilli bacterium | reverse complement strand
TGATCGCTATATATAGCTTAGAAATAACAAAAAAGGAAACCTTTAGGTTTCCTTCTCTATTCAAATGGTGATCCGTTAGGGACTCGAACCCTAGACCCACTGATTAAGAGTCAGTTGCTCTACCAACTGAGCTAAAGGTGCATCAATGTTAAGCACTAGTATAATATCAAAAAAACAGAATTTAGTAAAGTATTTTGATTACAAAGTAAAAAAATCTCCCAACTGGGAGATTTTTTATTTCTTTACAACAGGTATTTCATTTGCTTTAGTTAAAGCAACTTTCGTAATAAATGGACCAATTAATTCATATACAAGTGTTGCACATAGTACTACTGCTGTAATTGTACCAGCTATACCCTGCAAATAATCAACTCCTGTAAAAAGAGGGTTCTCCAAAAGCGCACCTTCTGCAAGTGCATTGAATACATTTGATGAACTTCTTGCCATCCCAATCGCAACACCTGCTTGTGGTAATAATGTTAAACCTAAAAATTTCTTAACACTTTCATTAGTATGTGAAAGTTTACAACCAAATCTAGCACCAAAATATTTCCCCATACTTCTTGCGATAAGATATACTCCGCATATGCCAAGAACAGGAAGAGTAATAAGTTTAAAGTTTAATTCCGCACCTGATAATACAAAGAACAACATAAATATAGCTGGCGTCCACCTATCAACACCATCAAAAATTTGAATTGCATCTTTTCTAATATTACAGAATATTGCCCCAACCATCATGCATGTAAGTAATGACGAAAGTTCAAATCCAAACCATTTGCCACAAAGTTCACACAATGCTACAGCTAAAAATGTTGCAGCAATCATACAAATTAAACGATTTGCACGTGATTGGAAAAATTTCATACCAAATGATAAGATTAAACCAATAGCAGCACCAATAACAAGTGAAAGAACAATCTCTAAAAGCGGTAATACTAAAATATTCACGATACTAATTTCTACACCACCGATACCAGCTTGTTGTTTTGCAAACACTTGAGCAATTGAAAATGATATTGAGAATAAAATTAAACCTACAGCATCATCAAAAGCAACAACTGGAAGTAACGTTTCAGTTACAGGGCCTTTTGCTTTATATTGTTTAATAACCATAAGAGTTGCAGCAGGAGCAGTTGCAGTTGCAACAGCACCAAGAGTTAAAATTAATGGTAAATTTTCCATAAATGATCCTGCACATAAACAATAAATTGAAAGTGCAATATCTACAAATAATAAAGCTGCAAATGCTTGAATTAATGTAATTGTTATGATACCTTTACCTAATTTTTTAATGCTAGATAACTTAAATTCACTACCTATCGAAAAAGCAATAAAACCTAATGCTACATCAACAATTATCCCAAATGATTCAACCATGTGTTCATTTAAAACACCTGTTAATTTATTATTAAATAAACTAAAGAAATATGGACCAAGTAAGATTCCCACGATTAAATACCCTGTTACATTAGGTAAATTAACCAATTTTATAAATCTATTAGAAATAAGTCCTGCGATAAGGGCTATACTAATTCCGAGTAGTATTTCTCCAGTTTCCATAACTAATCATCCAACCCTTCTAAATAATTAATAGGAAGACTATACATAAAGCCCTTACCTTTAATTCCATCAAGTGCTTCATTAGCAAGTTTTGATAAAATTTTAACTTCATCATCTTGTTTTACTACAACAAAAATCATTGGACGATGAACTTCTTCTTCATCAACTATTTTACTTAGCCCACCAAAATATGGAAGTGGTTCAACAGAATCCATTAATGCATGTCTAATACTTTTAGTAGATAAAACACTACCATGATAATTATTATCAGCAAACTTTTTCAAAATTACTGGCACATATGACTGTTCAGTTAAAACAGCGATAAATAATTGCATATTAAATACCTCCTTAAATACCACATTATTATACCACTTTTTTCAAAACTTGGTTAAAAAATGCACATAGAAAAAAACTATGGTACTACTACCATAGTTTTACTACTATTCTATAACATAAGAAATATTTCTCCAAGTGTTAGTAAATACACTTTCTGTATAACGACATTCAACAGCAGGAACATTAGGGTCATTAGAAATTAATGTAAGAACACCATTATTATATTCATAACCAATAATTGTAATTAAATGGCCTGCAGTATAATAATCTTTCTTATCTGAAGTCATTTGACCTTTCATACTACATGCAACAGGTCCAACTGTTGCGATATGATGACAAAGTTCAGCAACACTATAGAATCTAGCTACATAAGAATTAAAACCAAATGCACTCATTGTAACAGTATTATATACCCAGTTACCAAAAATACCATTACCATAATCTTTTGCAAGATTAGCAATATAGCGATGTTCATATTGAGCATCTTTATCAGTAAAGTCTAACCCTTTATATTTTAATAACATTGTTGAAGAAGTTGGGCTACAAATACTATTACCAATTGAAGGAACTGCACCTTGATATAGTTTAGGAACATCATGTTTGACATAACTTGGTAAATCATTAAATGAATATACTGGAGCAGTATAATTAGAACCTTTTAATGCAAAAGCGCATAAAGAAACTTTTGGAGATTCATAAGCAGCACTTGTTCTTTTTAAAATTAATTTAAATTGAATAGCATCAGCAAATTTACTATTTAAAATCATAAATTCATCTGTACTTAGTTTAACAAGTGAATCTGATTGATTTGAAGCTTTATTTTGTAATCCAAGTCCCCAACCACCATTTGAATATGCTATATATTTAGACCATGTACCATTTACACGTGCTTTAATTTGGAATTCAACTGTTGCAGTAGTTGAAGAAACAGCTGCCCAAGAAGGAACACAATTATCAAAATTAATAGTTTCTAAAATATCAGATTCGTATTCGCCGCTAGTTTGTCCATCTTTTAAAACTAAGCGACCATTTTTTAATTCTACATTATTCATATTATTTTCATTAAATTCACTAGCATGAACAATAGGTAAATGACTCTTATTGTGTACTTTAAATGTATAATCCATTGTTTTTACCTCCGTACCATCAATTTTCTTAAGAGTTAATGACATAATTACTTCTTTATATAAATTATCAATAATTTTTACATTACCTTCATTATCAATCACTGATTCATCTAAACTATGCCATGTACCAACTAAATTATATTCAAATTCAGTAGGTAAATTTGCTTTTTTAGTAGTTACATAAGTAGATATATTAGCAAGTTCTAATGCAAGATCTACTAATTCTTCATCACTCATTCCAGGAATGATTACTGTATATGTTTTTGATATAGATGCTTCCCTTAATTTTAATGTAAGTTTAATTTGAACTTCTTTTTCAGAATCTAAATAATTTAAAATAAATCCAGAATCACTTAAAAACTCTTTATCTAATGATTCCCATACACAAGTTATAGCACTATTTGTTGTAGAGAAATCATCTTCAAGTTCTACTTTTTGATCTATAACTTCACCATTAAATTCAAAACTTTCTAAAACACGATTTAAAATAACTTCATCATCTAATTTTGGAACAATAACTTTATATTTTACTGTTTCTTTATTTTCATTATATGTTAAAGTTGCAGTTAAAGTTACAGTTGCTTTATACTCTAATTGAGTTACTTCACCATTTGTAGTAATAGCTTTTGCATTAGAAGTTTTCCAACTTATAGATACTTTCTCATATTCAGTAGGTAAAACAAAATTTTCAATAGTTTCTGTTGGCATAATACTTGTTAAATAATCTTTTGCAAGTTGAATATAATTAATTTCTGTATATGAAGCCACAAAAGTTACTTCTTCTTTTACAACATAACTATCAACTATTTCATCATTTATCTTCCAACCATTAAATAAATATCCATCTTTTTGTGCATCAGGAAATTCTACACTTTGACCATATTCATATTCTTTAGTTTGACTTTCTCCATCAATTTCAAAAGTAACTTTAAATTTAAGTTTTTTAAATACTGCTACAAAAGCAACCTCTCCTTTAACAACATAACTTTCAACTAATTCGTTATTAATAGTCCAGCCTACTAGTGTATGTCCTTCTTTTACGGCAGTTGGGAATTCAACATTTGCACCATATCCGAATTGTTTAGTTTGAATTTCTCCGTCAATATCAAAACTTACGTTAAATTTAAGCTTAGTAAATGTTGCAACAAAAGTTACTTCTTCTTTAACAACATAACTTTCAACTAATTCATTATTAATAGTCCAACCTGCAAATACATAACCTTCTTTTACAGCAGTTGGGAATTCAACACTTGCACCATATTCATATTCAACAGTTTGAATTTCACCATCAATATCAAAACTAATATTGTATTTTTGCTCAGTGAATGTTGCAACGAAAGTTACTTCACCTTTAACGACATAGTTTTCAACTAATTCATTATTAACAGTCCAGCCTGCAAATACATAACCTTCTTTTACAGCAGTTGGGAATTCAACATTTGTACCATATTCATATTCTTTAGTTTGAATTTCTCCATCTATTTTAAAATTAACATTATATTTAAGTTTAGTAAACGATGCTACAAAAGTTACATCAGAATTGACTTTATAACTTGTTACAATTTCACCATTTAATGTCCAACCATTGAATACATAACCTTCTTTGGATAAAGTATTAAATACAACATCATCATCGTTCTTATACTTAACAGTTTCTTGTTGTTCACCATTAATAAATGTAACAATGTATTCTTTATTCTTATTTTTACATCCAGATAAAGAACAAACGAATAAAACAATTATTAATAAAAATATTTTTTTCATAATTAATCCTTTCATATTAAATTTATTATATTATATCATAATATAAAAAATAAATCATAAAATTAATTGAAAAATAAAATTATAGTTAATTATTTGACTAAGCATCAATTTTTTGATATAATATTTATGCTACTTAATTTGGTCCTGTAGCCAAGCGGTAAGGCGTGGCTCTGCAACACCCTGATCATCGGTTCAAATCCGATCGGGACCTCCAAATAATAATATAAACTTTTTCTTAACTAAGAAAAAGTTTTTTTATTTTTTTGTTTTATTAAAAAAAATATATTATAATATATATAATAAAGAAAAGAAAAAAATAATGAACACTCCAATATTAATTACTATTATAATTTTAAGTGTTATACTATTTTTGACTATTAATATTTTCATAATATTATATATTATTTACCGAAAGAGTTTTTTCTTTAATCCAAAAAATCCAAAACAATCTTTAGATTATTTAGATTATGAGAAGATGAAGCCATATCGTGAAACACTTGTTAATCTTATAACTAATGCATCTAAGCTTCCATATGAAAAAGTAACAATTAAATCATTTGATGGATTAACGCTTGCAGCAAAACTTTACTTAAAAGATCCTAATCAACCATTTGATATCCTAGTTCATGGCTATAAGAGTTTTGGTATCAAAGATTTTAGTGGTGGAATTAACTTATCATTAGATAATAATCATAATGTTTTATTGATAGACCACCGAGCACATGGTGAAAGTGAAGGACATATTATAAGTTTTGGAATTAATGAAAGATACGATGTTTTATCTTGGATTAATTATTTAAATAATCGTTTTGGAAATAATATTTTAATAAGTTTAATGGGAATATCGATGGGAGGAGCAACAGTCCTAATGGCATCAGAACTTGATCTTCCTAGTAATGTTAAACTAATTATGGCAGACTGTCCATTTTCATCAGCTGTTGATATCATAAAAAAAGTAACTATCGAAAGAAAATACCCAATTAAATTATTAAAACTATTTCTACCATTATCTGCAAGAATATTTGGCAAATTTGATATTAATGCCTCATCTGCAAAAACTGCAGTTAAAAATGCAAAAGTTCCAATATTATTAATCCATGGTGATGAAGATGATTTTGTACCGTATGAAATGAGTTTAAAGATTAAAGATGCAAATCCTAACATTGAATTTCACACATTTAAATGTGATGTCCATGGTTTAAGTTATATTTTCGATACACCAAGATATAAACAAATTGTAACAGATTTCACTAACAAATACTTAAATTAGCACTCACAAGTTATGAGTGCTAATTTTTTTAATTAAAGTACTTGACAAATAAAATTAAAATAGTATAATTAAAGTATATAATAAAGAAAGGAAATAATTATGAGTGAAATAAAACAATTTAAAACTGAAACTAAAAGATTATTAAACTTAATGATTAATTCTATCTACACAAACAAAGAAATTTTCTTAAGGGAATTAATCGCCAACGCAAGTGATGCTATTGATAAATACCATTATTTATCTTTAACAGATGAAAAATTAGAAAAAAGAAATGATTATAAAATTGAACTTAGTGTTGATAAAGAAAATCGTACAATTACAATTAGTGATAATGGGATTGGGATGACTAAAGATGAATTAATTAACCATTTAGGTACAATTGCAAAATCAGGTTCTAAAGAATTCCAAGAAAAAATGGACAATGAAAATGTATCACCAGAAGACGAAAGAGAAATTATTGGTCAATTTGGTGTTGGCTTTTATTCTTCTTATCTTGTAGCAGATCTTGTAGAAGTTAACACATTATCACCATATAGTGAAATTAGTTATAAATTTACATCAGATGGTATTGAAGAATATAGCTTAGAAGAAAGTTCTAAAACAAGTATTGGTACTACTATTACTCTTCATTTAAGAGAAAATACAGAAGATTTTAACTATGATGAATATCTAGATGAATTTACAATTAAATCACTTGTTAAGAAATATTCTGACTTTATTAGATATCCAATTATGATGGAATGTGTTTCTGAACAACCAAAACTTGATGAAAACGGAAACCCTACTGATGAATACGTTGAAACAGTTTCTACAGAAACACTTAATTCAATGATTCCAGTATGGAAGAAAAACAAAAATGATGTAACTAAAGAAGAAATGAATGAGTTTTATAAGAACAAATTCTATGATTACCAAGATCCACTTGATTATTATCAATATTCAGTTGAAGGTAATATCACATATACAGCACTTTTATTTATTCCTAAAAAAGCACCATATGATTTATATTCAAATAAATATGAAAAAGGATTGCAACTTTATACAAAAGGTGTTTTCATTATGGATAAATGTAAAGAGCTTCTTCCTGACTACCTAAGATTTATTAAAGGAATTGTCGATTCAAGTGATTTATCACTAAATATCAGTCGTGAAATGCTACAACATGATAAACAACTTACTAAGATTGCAACAAATCTAGAAAAGAAAGTTATCAAACATTTACAAGAATTACAAAATGATGAACCAAAAATCTATCAAGAATTCTTTGAAGCATTAGGTATTAACTTAAAATTTGGTATCTATAATAGTTATGGTGAAAAGAATGATTTATTAAAAGGACTTCTAATGTATAAAACATTAAAGTCAGAATCATTAATTTCCCTTGAAGATTACGTTCGCGAAATGAAAGAAGGTCAAAAATACATCTACTATGCATCTGCTGAAACTAAAGAAGACTTAATTTCAATGCCACAAATGGATGCACTAAAAAAGAAAGATTACGATGTTCTTCTTCTTACAGAGGAAGTAGATGAATTTGTACTACAAGTACTTCAAAAATTTGATGATATTGAGTTTAAATCTGTCAACCAAGGCGATTTAGATTTATTAACAGATGAAGAAAAAGAATCAGCTAAGAAACTTTCCGAAGAAAAACAAAGTCTTCTTGAAAAAATCAAGAAAGCTCTAAACGGAAAAGTAAAAGATGTTGTTATTTCAACTCGTTTAACTGAATCTCCAGTATGTTTAGTTAGTGGCGATGGAATTAGTTTTGAAATGGAAAGAGTAATGAACGATCTTCCTAATGGATCTAACATTAAAGCTGAAAGAATTTTAGAAATTAATCCAAACCATCCAATCTTCAAAGTATTAGAAAATATTCAAGATGATGAAACAAAACTTAATGACTACGCATCTGTTTTATTAAACCAAGCATTATTATTAGAAGGTTTTAAAGTAGAAAATCCTAATGAGTTTATTGAAAAAATGTGTAACATTATGATTGAAGCAACAAACTTAAAATAAATAAAAAAATACCGCAAGAATAAAATCTTGCGGTATTATATTTTTTAACCCCAAATCATATCAGCAAATTCTGGATGATCAATAAAAGGATTACGGTTGTTTTGTACAGTATAACATCTTTCATTACGTTGAAGTTCAAATGCATCAACTGGATCAGATTCATGCCATTCAAGTAACATATTCATTGATTGAGCCACATTAGTAATTTTATATGAATCAGATTCAGAATATCTAACTAACATATAGAAAATAATTCTAGCACAATCACCTTTAAACTCATCAAATGGTTCAAAATAAGAACTTGAATAATATGCTACGATTTCTCCACAACACATAGATGCAGATCCTCCATTTACTTCACCAAATGGTTTATTACCACGATCATTATTTACAGTAGGATTTTCTGGTCTAATATGATGGATATCACTACCAGCACCAGATGTTTCAAACCATCCTTTGCTCTTAGGCCATACATGTTCTCTATTCCAAGAAACCCAATTGTCAACCTTACCTACTACTTCATGATTTGAATATAATAGTTTCATTTTAGATGAATCAGTAAGTGATGCATCAGTATATGGTAATTTTGTTTTTAAGTCATCATATGTTGTAGGTTTAACACCTGTGGAAATAATAGTTCTTAATGCTTTTTTAAGACTTGCTCCTGTTAAATCATTAGCATTTTTATAATAACCAGTATATTCAACATCGTTGCTTTCCCATTTTGCGTATAACTTAACATCGCCAGTTGTCTTGTTAGAAATTACATCTAGTTTTTCACCACTAAAATCACTTGCTAAAAACCAACCTTTAAAAGTTGCATTATCTTTTGTAGCTTCAACTAAAAATACAGTTTCACCTTCAGTATAACTTTTAGGAGCATTTTCTGGAAGATTTCCACCATTTAATTCATAACTAATTGAATAAGTTTTTTCAAAGTTATAATTTGGATCAATTTCTCCACAACTACAAATTCCATCAACAAATTTATGTTCATGAGGTTTAACTTTTTCTGTTAAAGTAATTGTCTTTTTATTTGAAATTAAAGAGTTTGTATAAGTTGCAGTAGAATCAATAGCTTGAACGGCAAATTGATATTCACCATAATTTAAAACTACTTCATATCCTTGTAATGCTAATTCAGGACTTACACTAAATTTATTTTTTAGGCCATTATCATCGTAAATATATAAGAAATAGCCATCTGCATGTAGAGTTTGTTCTATGAAAACAGTTGCTTTTTTATCATTTGTAGTAACAACGAACGAAGGATCATTTAATTGTTCTTTCGCAGGAGCAGTGTTTTCACATCCATAAAGTGTCATTATTGCGATAAAAACAAATATTAATCCAAGTGTTTTAAATAATTTATTAATTATTTTCATTATTTTCTCCTATTATTTTTTTCATATCTTGTGGCATATCCGAATAAAAATCAACCCAATATTTCAACACCGGATGAACAAATCCGATATGGTGACAATGTAACATCACTCTATTATATTCATCATTTTTCCCATACATTTTATCTCCTAAAATTGGATGTTTAATTGAGGATAAATGAACTCTAATTTGATGTGTTCTACCAGTTTTTATTTCAACATTTAATAATGTATTTCCATCAACATACTTTAAAGGCGTATAAATTGTTAAAGCATTTTGACCATTATTAGATGTTATCATCAAATTATTATGACGATTCTTTGATATTGGTTTATCTATTTTGCCACTTTCTTCTATTATACCATAAGTTAATGTAATATATTCTTTTTTAACTTTACTATTTTCAAACAAATCCGACATATAACTGTGTGTAATTACATCTTTTGCGTAAACTAAGCACCCAGTTGTTTCTGTATCTAGTCTATGAACATGTCTAATTGTTCTATTTTGATTTGTTTTAGTGTAATAATATGCTACATAATTTGCCATAGTATTTGATAATTCTTTATTTTCTGGATAAATAATTACACCACTAGGTTTATTAACAACTAATAAATATTCATCTTCATAAATAATATCTAACTTAGATCTCATCGGCAAATAATCAATTTGCTCATAATTAGAAACATCTATTAATATTTCATCATTTTCTTTTAAAATATATTCTCTTTTAAAAACAATTTCCCCATTAATATTAATACATTTATTATCTATTAAATAATTAATTTTATTTTTTGCTAATTTAAATGATTGTAGCCATTCTTTTAAGTTTTTTCCTGATTCTTTATTTTTTATTGTATATCTAAAATAGTTCATTTAATCCTCCATTAATAGGAAAAACACACAGACTAATTCTGTGTATTTTTTATTTAAATTCGCTAGCAGCTTTATAAGTTACAATTACAGTTTCTGTCGTAAAGCTACTATATGTTAAATTCATTATTTGAATAACTTCACTTTCTGTTAATGCATCAGCAACAACTAAAATTTCAACGCCATCGTTTGTATGATGAACAAAAGCATCAGTATATCCTAAATTAATTATTGATAATTCCATAATTACTTCTTTTTCTGTTAAATCAGAAAGAGTTTGTTTTTCATTAATTGCTGTATTTTTTTGTGCAATCGTACTAGATTCACTAGCAATAATACTATCTAAATGAGCAACTTCTAAGCTACGTTCTGCACGAAGTGCTTCACGCATTTCTTTTAATGCATCAAGTCTTGTAGAAGTAGTCCCAGCAGTAACTGAATTATCACCATTACCACCATTTACAGAATTAATTGGTGATTTAATATACCATACAGCAAGCATAACAACAGCAGTTAAACATAATAATGCAATTTGATTCTTTTTCATAAAATAACCTCCATACTTAATAAATTGTATGAAGGAAATTTTAAAATATGATTAAATTTTAACCAACAAATGAAGTATCATCAGAAATTTTAGTATACTTAATTGGGTCTTTTTCTTCTTTTTTATTATCTTGATTATTATCTTTATTGTTACCATCATCTATTGTATTAATTCTAAATGTAGCAACGATATAATAAATACTAGCAATGACAAGTAAAGCAAAAGCAATTTCTGTATAATTAACAAAGAAACCAGCAATTAAAGCAATAAATGTTGTCATCGCAAAGCATAATGTACAAATTGCATAATATTGACGGAATCTATTCATATAGAAACTTCTAGACATAATCCAAGTAATTGCAGATAGTAATAATGGGAACAAAATAGTAATCGCAGCCGAAATCATTAAACTTGTTGTTTTTAATAAACCAGCATTATACACAATCATCGAATTTTTTAAATCTTTTTGGAAAGTACTAATCGAAGTATTAAAAACATCAAAATCAAGCCCATTAGTTTCTAAACTACTATAATAAATTGCACCACCATATAACGCATTTGTAATATTTTTTAAATGACGATATGCAGGTTTAACACTGCTTACCATTTCACGATATTGATTATATGAAATACTTAAATTTAAAGAATTAAAATACTCTTCTGTTGCAGCAAAATCAATTGTATCACTATTTGTTGCAAGTCTAGTCCATTTTGTTGTATCAAATTTACCATATTGATTAAGTGCAAGTTCACTTTCATTCGCAGGTAAATAATACTTTAACTCACCATTATCATTTGTTTCAAACACAACCGCATTAGTAGGTGCCTTAGTACTTTTACCATCTTTTATTTGATCGATATCAAATAAATAAAAGAAACTTTCAAGTGTCAAAACATATAAAACATATTCAGTATTTTCTTTTTTGTCTTGTTGTAAGTATCCTTCTAAATCAAAAATCTTACTATATATTGGTTTATCAATCGTACCACGAATCGAAAAAACTGTATCATCAACGACAACTGTCACATCAATGTTTTTACCATCCACAGTATGAACACCATGATAAACCCCATTTTTATCAGCTTTTAAATGCTTACCAATATTTTCTATTTCTTCTTTTGTTCCATTAATGTCAACTTCTAACTTTCCTTGAAGTTCTTCAACTGATATTCTTGTCATTGGTTCATTAGTTGTCATTTCAGTAAGTACTAAATTATCTGGTAATTCTTCAAATAAACTAGGAAATTCAAGAGCTTTCTCAGTATCTTTTCCAGCTCTAGTATTTGAAGTAACAATATTTAAACATGAAGCAACTAACAAAATTAAAAGCGCAAGTAAAAATGGCATATTCATATGTTTTGCCATTTTGCGTGGTAAAAATAGTGACTTAATAAAATCAAATATTTTTTTCGAATTATCTTGCATTATATTATCCTTCACTTTCTTTTACAAAATAAATTGTTTCATCTTCATAACGATTATTA
>JAZSIL010000210.1:0-3050 GCA_045533785.1 Bacilli bacterium | reverse complement strand
CATATAATTACCATATTTTATATTCTAGCAAATTTCTTAAATATATTTTCCTACATTTTAAACGCTACTAGCATTGTGCATGCAAGGAGTATTCCTATTATTGATATTATCCTTATTGTTCTATTCATATTCCCTTCCTTTGGTTGCTTGTTGTTATTCAATAGTCTCAACCCATACTTCAGAACATATTAACTTTATATAATCTTTTTCAAAATTTGTAGCAATTTCAACTAAAAGAAATTCATCTTCAGTAATTTTAAATTCATCTATTTCTTGATGAACGGTTATGATATTAAATTCATTTTTATTTTTAATGACGACTTTGTTATTAATCTTATACTCTTCACAATCTTTAAATATTATTTTTAAAGTTCTATCCTTATAAGGTTCAAAAGCATAAAATACTTTAATCTCCAAATCAGAACAATTTATAAAATTTATTTCATCTATTATTGATTCATAGAAATCAAATTTGCCATTTAGGATGTCTTTAAAATTCTTACTTACTAACATTTTATGCCTCCTAGTATTAATCATATTGTTCTACTACTATAATTTCACCATTGCTTTCATCTCTAAATAACCATCTCCCTAATTCACCTTCACTTTTACCTTTTCCAATATAAGTTGCAGGTTTACCATCTTTTCCTAGTGGCCATTCTGATGATTGATACCATCTTGGATATCCTTTTTCAGTTTTAAATTCTTCTTTTATTTTTTGCTTTACTGCTTTTATTCTTAATGTCTTTTTCATAGTAGCAGGAAACAAAGGTATTATATGTTCTTGAATATATATTTCTGCATATCCACCTTCAAGATATTCAGGTATTACTTGTAATGCAAAGTCATATTCATCTGAATATTTTTCTGTTGGTATTACAGTTTTATCTATTTGATAATATATGACTAATACTTCATTAAAAAATGTTAATGCGCCTGATGCTGTTCTTACATTAGTAGTATAACTATTCCACTCATAGTTCAACATTTGTTTAACTGAATTATAGTGTGGTGGACAACCATATTTTAAAGATGGATCAGTCTCTGGTGCTAATAAATACCTAACACATTCATCGCTATAATGGACACCTTCTGGTGAAGAATCCGAAGGGAATGGATATTTATCTATTTTATCATTATTTTCTTTAATCTCATCAATTATTTTTTGTAAGAAATCATATATGCTATCATCTCTGTCACAAAGTTCTTTAAACTCAATAATATCAATTTTACCTTCTAAAAAATCTTTTATTAAATTCTTTATGTTATTCATACTATCAATCCATCCTTTGTAAATATTATATTTTAAAATACTTTATATTTCTTTGCAAGTTTAATTATATTATCCCATTCATCAAACTCTACATTGTAACCACTTTCAATTTTTTTAAACATATCTTCAAAATTACTCAATCTTTCTCTATGCTCTTTTTTAAGATCAATCAAATCTTCTTTTAGAAAACTACAAGCTTCATCAATTCTTTTTTCCATATCATTCATAAAGTTATTAACAAATAATTTGAATTCATTTACAAAGTTAATATATTTCACTTTTATAATTCCTTTATTAGCGGTCCAAATATTGTCTTCAGTTTCACAATCATAGAAAATATATAAATCATCATTTACATGAAAGAAATAATTATAAAATCCTGGGTTTAAGTAATCTGTATCAATGCATCCAGGTGATACTATTTTAAATAATACAAGTGACTTTTCATATTCTTCATAACTAACATTTCTTAAAGTTTCTTCTATTATTAATTCAATTTTCTTTCTTTTCTCAATAGTGTTTACTAATTCAAATATATCTTCTGGCATTGGATTTAGCGTATTCGTTAATACTTCAAATATATCTTCAACAATTCTAATAACATAATAATCTAAGCTATTAGAAATCATATTATTCTCTTTAACAATAGTGTCACTATATTCAAATAGCTTCACATCATCAAACTCAATATTATAACAACCATCAGTTAAATAAAACCAATTAATGTGATTATTTTCTTTTAGTTCACGTATCAATACATCTAATCGTTTAAATGAATAATTATATTTCATACTATCAATCCATCCTTTGTAATATTATACCACATTTCCTCATTTATTTCTACTATTTAAAAAGCCAGCTAACCTTTTTTGTTGGTTAACTGACTTTATTACCTATTATAATTTTTTAATATTATGAGTTATTCTTTTCAGATTGTATAACTTCTACCTATATTATCCTGCCAAAAAATGTTCTGATAACTTAATAACAAAGCCATTTTCGGATAACTCTACTTGAATTAAACTACAATCATAAGTACTATTACCAAATAAAATATCTAAATCATTTCTAGCTTTATTTAAATCATCAAATAAAGTTTTATTACTAATTATTTCTTTTAAATAATAGCACTCACTTAATTGATAAGATTTACCAAATTTATAAGTAACTTTATCACAAACAATTATAACTTCATCCTCATTAATTTGATATTGATGCTTTTCAAATTCTTCTAAAGTATAAAAACCATTTGAAAACTCTAATTCTTCATTTTTAAAAATATATTCAATAATATAATCATCATATACTCCGTTATTATATGATATTAATTCTATATTCTTTGTTGGTATAATATAATCTGTGTATACTGTAAGAGTCTCTAAATCAATAAAAGCATCAACAAATAAAAATTCTTTAACCATCGTTAAATCATATTTTGAACCAATCTTAACTTCTTCTTGATGTTGCATTATTATACATCCACCAGAATAATCAGTAAAGTTTAGTTTTACTACATCATTTAAATAATATCCTTTAAGAATTTCATAATCATTAAAACCAGACTTATAAATAATAAAAAGATACATTTTACCATTATTTTCAACAATATAAATTTCTCCACTATCATCTAAAAAGCTTGTATCTTTTACACAATACCCATTTTTTACTTTTTCTAATTCTTTAAGTTCACTCTCATAATCATTATCATAAGATAACTTTTCAAAATTTAATATTGAACTAGAAAGTTTAACTGATTCAAGTCGGAGGCCAAGCGGTC
>JAZSIL010000291.1:0-8184 GCA_045533785.1 Bacilli bacterium | reverse complement strand
CTCTCTACGAGTTCGGTGGTTCGAATCCACTCCCTTCCACCATCTTTTTATAGGGCTATAGCCAAGCGGTAAGGCAACGGACTTTGACTCCGTCATTCGTTGGTTCGAATCCACCTAGCCCTACCATTTTTTTATCTACTTTATTGAAGCTTCCAAATGGAAGTGTTTTTTATTTTTAAATCAACAAAAGGAACTGAAAATCTTTCAGTTCCTTTATTTTTGTTTTTCATATGAAAATATATATTCATCAATATCATTAATAATATAATTCATTCCAGTAGTATGTAAAGATTCATAAAACTCTATAATGTATTCACATACATTATATTTATTGAATAAATCAAGCACTTCTTTTCCTGACATATTTTTGCTACATTTATATTCTTCTATACATAGAATAAGAAAAGGTAATTCTTTACTCATAGATTAACCCTCCGGAAAAATAATTTCGCCAGTTTCATATTCTGACTTCCACATATTATATATAGTTAATGGACTATAATACCAAATTTTAGTATCTTCAATAGATAATAAGTGATACGTTTTAGAGTTATAAAATTTATTTAAAGCTTCTATTTCATCTATTCCTTCATATTTGGAAATTAGTTCAATTGTTTTAGGAACTATACATATAGCTATTATCGCATCAAACTTATCATTCATATTCATTAACCTCTACTGCTTTTATAAATTTTAAGCATGAAATGATATCATTAGTTTTAAAAACATATTGATTAAATAATTTTTTTATTTTTAAAGTTTCAAGAGTTTGATTTTTATTTAGTAGTCCTAGCGAATATAATTGGAAAGTTCTATACACATCATCGTTTGCTACAGGTCCAATAATAAGATCATATTCTTCATTATAATAAACTCCATTTCGATTATTAAAAACAAAATCTAACCATTCTTCATTGGGTGTTTCAAATTCTTTTATTTTAAAATTTAACAGAAGATCATCAATTTCATAGATATTTAAAATAGGTTTTCCACCTCTTCTTTTAGCAACTTTAATCGCAAAGTTTTCAGCTTGAGATTTATTAGTTGTAGTATAGAAGCCAGTGCCAAAATCTAGAAATCTATTTTGTTCAATAATTCTAGGTTTTTCAACTATCATATTACTTCCATGATATATAATCATTTTAATAAACCTCCACTTCAATTATCTAATAATATTATATCTAACTTTTAAATGTTTGTCAAGAACAATTACGATTCAAACTATTAAATTTAAACTTAAGAAACAATTAAAATTATTTGTTTTTTATATCAAATAAGCAAATACTATTAATGTAATACCATAGTATACAACTATAGCCATAATATCATTAATACTTGTAATAAATGGTCCACTGGCAACAGCTGGATCGATTTTACATTTTTGTAAAAGAATTGGGATCAAAGTACCAATTAAACCAGATATGACCATACTTATTAATAGACTAACAGACACAACTCCAGATGTTTTAAAAATATCTAAAATATTAAATCCAACACTTGGATCAATTATAGTTTTAGATAAACTTAAATATAACGTTACAACAACAAATGAAATTACACCTATTAATAAACCATTTAAGAAAGCAATTCTTATTTCTTTTAGCACTAAACGAATTACTTCTTTTCTTGATATATCTTCATCACTAATCGCACGAATAGTTACAGCTAAGCTTTGAGTTCCCACATTACCACCCATACCTAAAATCATAGATTGGAAAAATACAATTGCAGGAACAGCAACAATAGCAGATTCAAAGACTCGCATAACTAATGAAATGATTAACCCAAGAACAAGTAATGCACATAGCCATGGAATACGTTTTTTAACTGATTTAAATGTTGACTCTTCAAGTTCTTCTTCACTTGTAAGACCTGCTAATTTTGCATAGTCATCTGATAATTCATCATCAATTAATTCGATTAAATCATTCGTTGTTACAACACCTAGTAAAACATCTTTATCGTTAATAATCGGAATTGAATCTATTTCATAGTCTTTAACTAAAATTAACGCATCATTTACTGGAGTTAAGTCAATTAAAGAAGGATATGATTTTTTTATAATATCTTCTAAATTATCAGTTGCTCTTGCTTTAATTAAGTCTTTTAATTCAATAGTACCATATAAAGTGTCATCTTCATTGACAACATATATTATTGTAAAATTATCATTAGTTGAAGCTTCTTCAACAACAGTTTTCATTGCTTGTTTAATTGAAAAGTTTTTTAGGACTTTAATGTAATTATTAGTCATGTAACTAGCAATAACATCTTCATCATAACTAGTTAATAATTCAATGTCTTCTACTACATCTTCATCCATTAATTCTAAGATTTCGTTACGATCTTCTTCGTCTAATTCTTCTAAGACATCTCTTGCGTCATCTGAATCCATTAATTCAATAACATCAGCAGCAGTTTCTGTTTCTAAATCTTCAATGTATTCTTTAACATCATCTAGATACGAAAATATTTCTGATAATTCTTGTTCATCAAATGTTTGATAAACTTTTTCTAATTCTTCATCAGTTAAATATTCAAAACAACTTGCAATATCGTTTTTATGATAACTATAGAGTAAATCATGTAAGACATTTAAGTCTTTAGTATCTTTAATAATTTTTATTATTTCTTGTAAGATTTCATCCATGATTTTTTACCTCCATTCTTTTTCTTAATTATACACTTTTTTAAGTTAATGATTAAATTTTTTGCTTTAAATAAAATATATGGTATAATAAATAACATATAAGAGGTGATTATTATGAAAATTAAAGAAGGTTTTATGTTAAGAAGTGTTGCTGATAACTATGTAGTTGTTCCTGTAGGCAAAGCATCGTTAGAATTTAAAGGACTTATAAATCTAAATCATGTTGGTGCATTTATTTGGAAATGCTTAGAAACAGAAACAACAACTGATGAAGTAATTAATAAAGTTAAAAACGAATATGATATTGACGATGAACTTGCTACACGCGATGTTACAGCATTTATTAATAAGTTAGTAGAGGCTAAACTTCTTGATAACTGATTATGAACAAGCCATTGAAAAATATGGTTTCTATATAGCAACACCAATTGGAACAAGTATGATGCCATTACTAAGAGAACGTATTGACACTGTAAAACTTGTTGCACCAATTAACATAAAAAAACATGATGTAGTACTTTATATGCGTAATGATAAAACATTAGTATTACACCGTATAATTAAAGTTAAAAATGATTTATTTACAATGTGTGGTGATAATCAGTTTATGTTAGAAAAAAACATCAAAAGAAGCCAAATTATCGCCGTTATGGAAGGTTTCTATCGTGAAGAAGAATATATACCTACTACCGATAAAGAATATCAAAAATACGTAAAAAGAATTATTAGAAAAAGACCTTTCAAATATTTTAAATATTTAATCAAAAGTATTATAAAAAAAATTATTAGAAGAAAGTAAAGAATTAATTATGCCTAAATATCAAATTGCTGGAATAATTGTTGAAATGAATCCTATCTTTGAAAGAACTGCTAAACAAGCAAAGCCTTATTTAATCGAAACAAATGAAGAACCAGCATTTAAATTAAATTTATCAATTGAAAGAATAAATGAACTAAAAGAAAATTATCCATATTTAAGTTTAAATGACATTGAATATATTTTCTTAGGACAATTATTTTATCGCTATATCTTACAACATAATGGAATCTTACTACACTCATCATGTGTTGTAAAAGATAATAAAGCATATCTATTTAGTGCTCCATCAGGAACAGGAAAATCAACACACACAACTCTATGGTTAGAAGAATTTAAAGATGCATATATCTTAAACGATGATAAACCTGCTATTATCTATAAAGATAATACTTTATACGCAGCAGGAACACCATTCTCAGGTAAACATGATATTAGCAGAAACCTACTAGTACCAATTGGAGGTATCTGTTTCTTAGAAAGATCAGAAAACAACTGGATTAAAGAAATAGATAAAAAACAAGCAATCTTTGAAATCCTAAACCAAACAGAAAGAGTACCATATGAAGAAGATATGAACCTTATCTTACATCATATCTCTAATATCGTAAGTAACATTACAATCCATAAAATGGGATGCAACATCTCTAAAGAAGCAGTATATACTTCTTATAAAGCTATGAGCAAATAAAAAAGTCTTGATAAAACAAGACTTTTTTATTTATTAGGAGTAACTGTAACTAATATATCTTTATTTTTCCAAGTATCATCGTATTTACCAGATGCTCCATATCTTATATAAAGATTATCTTCTAGAGAAGCTAAGTTTACTTTTGCAGTAAATGAATAAGTTTTCCAGCTGCTATTTGATTCAAATTCGTAAGTGTATAATAAATTTGGATCAGATTTTTGTTCACCAAAAATATTTTCATCTACCCAATCGCTTAAATTTTGGCTTTGACAATAAGTATTTTTATATAAGAAAACATATTGATATCCATCATCTTCTTCACGAACAGTTAGTGTTACTTTTACTGTAAATGAAGTATAGCCAGCTCTTTGTAAATCAACTAAATCATAATCATTTGATAAATAAACAATATCCATTTTTTGATTACTTCTACCAGAATCTGTTATAGTAGCAGTTTCCGTTCTTACATTATATGAAGTAGACTCAGGAATATCAATCCATTTAGCATAAGCCTCACCATTTCTAACTTGTTGTTTTGATGGTGCATTAGGATTAATATAATCACTATAATTTGAATCAGCATACCAACCAGCAAACACGTATCCTTCTTTTGTAGGCGTAGTTTTAATTATCTCTTTAAATTTACTGTTTTCAACATTAATTGATGAGTCAACAGTACCACCATTTAAATTAATTACTACCTTCCCACATGAAGTTAAAGTAATTATTATTATTAAACAAACAAACATTAATAGATATTTTTTCATTTTAACCTCCACTTCATAAAGGTAAACATTTAAAACATTACTATTATTTAATTAAAAAAACTTTTTTTAGTTATATACTTGCAAAAAAATACAAATTTTGATAGAATTAATATGTGTCATAAAGGTTTACCTTTATGTACTCAACCACTAATTTACCAATAAAAAATAAAATCTTGTTATTTTACTAACAAGATTTTTTTATTTTAATAAACTCCTAATTCTTCTGCAATCATTGCAAATACTGCATAAACAGGTTTATAATTATGTTTCTTTGGTAATACCATTTCTAATATATCTTCAACCTCTGAAATTACTTCTGGTTCAAGAGGTTTTAAATTTATTAGTGTTCCTTCGATTTGTTTTGCGGCTTTATCTAACATTTCACTTCTTTCTTCAGTTAAACGATCTTCGCTTAGTAGATAACCTTTTACATCATCTAAAAGAATGGAATAAATTATTAAAGTACTATATTTGTTAAAAAGTATAATATCTTTACCAAAGTAATCTTTATAATATGTATTAATATCTATTAAGCAATTTGATAAATAGCCAAAACCGATTTCGAAAATTTCTTCTAGTTCATTATCTATTTTTACTTTATCCACATATTTTTTATAAACATAATCAAGTACTTCTAAAACATCAGCCAAGCAATACATTACACTAGAGTTTGTGCTTTTTAAATAATTTAAAAGTTCTTCATTTTCAATTATATATTTGTTATAATCATCGTATATATTCATAATATCATTACTCCTAAACATTTGTATTATACTTTATTTTTAAAGCTTTGTCAAATATAAAAAGGCAAGTTTGCTATTTATTTTTAATATTAATTAAAATATGTTATAATACTAAATAGAAAGAGGTATAAATATATGTCAGACATTTTAGTAAAAGCTCTTGGATATAATTCAAGTGCTAGAATATACGCAGTTACTACTACTGACGCGTTAAACTTAATTGGCGACAGATTATCATATTTTCCTAGTGCGCTTGATGCTCTTGGTAGAGTTATGAGTATGGGAGCCATTATGGGAGGAACATTAAAAGATGAAGAAACTGTAACAATTAGAATTGATGGTGATGGTCAGATTGGAAGAATAATTGTTGATGCAGATGCTCATGGTGCAATTAGAGGATATGCAGAAAATCCGCATTGTCACTTTGAATATAATGACTTTAGATTGAATGCCAAAGCAACAATTGGTTCTAAAGGAATGATCACAGTAATTAAAGATTTAAGAATGAAAGAACCTTTCATTGGTTATACCCCAATTATTAATGGAGAAGTTGCTGAAGACTTTGCATATTACTATTCAGTTAGTGAACAAATTCCAACAGCTATTGCTCTTGGAGTACTTGTTGATACTGAAGGTAGAGCGGTAGTATCAGGTGGTTTCATGGTTCAGCTTCTTCCTAATACGCCTGAAGAAATTGCAGTTGAAATTGAAAATAAAATTAAAAGTTTACCTTCCATTTCGGAAATGCTATCATCTGGTTTTTCACCATTAGATATAATTAATAACCTTGCCAAAGATGCTAAAATTTTATCAGAAACAAAAGTAGAATTTAAATGTAACTGCTCAAAAGAAAAATTTGCACGTGGTATTTTATCACTTGGATCTAAAGAAATTAAAGCAATGATTGATGAAGATCATGACTGCAATACAACTTGTCATTTCTGTGGTTCAGAATATTATTTCTCTGATTCTGAATTAAATGAACTATATGAAGAAGCAGTTAAGAAAGGAAAATAAAATGGAACTAAATTATCAATTATTAAAACAAATTATTAGTGTTGATTCTCCTACAGGTTACTGTAATAAAGTCATTGATTTATTAGAGGGTTATGTTAAAGAATTAGGATATAACTATTCTAAAAATCAAAAAGGAAATTTAATTGTTGAAGTAGAAGGAAAATCTAATTATACAAAAGGTCTTTCTGCACATGTTGATACATTAGGTCTAATGGTTAGAAGTATCAATGGTGATGGAACACTAAAATTTACAACTCTAGGAGGACCACTACTTAATACATATAATGCTGAATATTGTAAAATATATACAAGAGATGAAAAAGTATACACTGGAACAATTCTTTCAACATCACCTGCAGTACATGTATTTCCAGACTCTAGAAGTAAAGATTTAAAAGAAGACACAATGTGTGTAAGACTTGATGAAGTTGTTTATTCAAGAAAAGACACTGAAAAATTAGGTATTGCAACAGGTGATATTATCGCTATTGATCCAAAGTTTGAAATTACTGAAAGTGGTTATGTTAAAACAAGATTTTTAGATGATAAAGCTAGTGCATTTCTTTTACTTGAATTATTAAGATATTTAAAAGAAAATAATATTACCCCAAATGATAACTTAAAACTAATCTTTACTACATATGAAGAAGTAGGTTTTGGTGCATCAAATATTCCTAATATTGACGAACTTCTTGCAGTAGATATGGGTTGTATTGGACTTGATCTAAATTGTACTGAAGAACAAGTATCTATTTGTGCTAAAGATTCAGGTGGACCATACGATTATGATATGGTAACAAACCTAATTAATCTTGCAAAAAAACATAACATTGATTATGCTGTAGATATATATCCATACTATTCGTCAGATGCAACAGCATCACTAAGAGCTGGAAATGATATTAAAGCTGCACTAATTGGAACTGGTGTTGCTGCAAGTCATGGTATGGAAAGAACACATAAACACGGATTAGAGAATACATTTAAATTAATCTTAGCTTATTTAAATATTTAATTTTAGTAAGTAACATTTTAAGAAAAGTTTTCAACAACTATTTACAAATAAATATATTTATGTTATAATATAAGCGAAGTTATTTGTTTCAATCATATGAAACTCTTCTTCGTTTTAAGAAAAGTCCCGTCTAAAAATTAATGTTGGGTATATGAGGGACTTTTATACTTATATTTCTTTTTGTTTTTTTCTCTAGAACACAAGAAACTAATAATTAAGCTAATTAATCTGAATACTTCAGTGATTAACTTAATGATATTAGTGATCATTGCTCCTCCTTATTTTGGAGGAGCACTTTTTTTATAAAAATATAATAGTTCATAGTGTATCCTCCTTGTATTTATTATCCCCTATTTTCAAGTGATAACTAGAAGAAGAGTACACATCCCCTTAGTACATATAGTGCTATATACGAAAGAAATAAATAACCTCATATATATATTTAGCAAATGACACCAAAATTGCTTTTTTTATTTTTAAAAAA
>JAZSIL010000309.1:0-7203 GCA_045533785.1 Bacilli bacterium | reverse complement strand
ATATCTATATCATTTAAATTCTCAAAATATATATCATAGGTAGCAGAAAGTATATCATAGTCATTAACTCTGAATTCCCATTTACATATTTTGTTATCTATTTTTATATTTGGAACATATATATAAAAAGGAAATATATTTTTAGATAATTCATACATATCTTTTGCACAAACATCGTACCTTTTTCCATAAGTTTTTGGAGATACTGATGGGTATCCTTCTATGCTTATATAACCATCATTTACATATATGTCAATAAAGTCTGATAAGCTATATATAATATCTTCTAAAGGTATATGATTTAATATATTATCCTCAGATTGTATTTTACTTAAATCATACCAACTTTTAAAACCATCATCAAATTTTAATTTATATAATTCTCCTTTATCAGCATCAATTTCAAATTTAATAGGGTCTCCACTACTAACTATAGCTTTTATTTCTCCATATTCATCAAGTGAGTAAATGAAACCAGTAGCGTTATCTTTTCCTTTATAAATCATTTCGATTTTAGCTCTAACATATTTGATAAGAGTTTCAGCTAATTTAGTATTGCCTAATTTTCTAGCAGCTATAGCAGAATTAAACATATTAAAACATTCTATAACACCAGAATTTCTTTCAGTACAACTAGCTTTGCAATCTTTAAGCATGTCTTCGCCATAATCAGCCATCATAGCTAAAATACGATGATAAACATCTACGTATTCTCTAGGTATAGTAGTATATACGTATTCAGGTTTAACTTCAATTAAATTACTCATACTTACATTGTCAATATTAAGTTACACAATCTATCTATTTTTTCTTGTTGTTCTTTGGTAAGAACATCTATATTCTCATAAGCATGAAACAGGATAGTACTCCAATCTAGAACAACATATTTATTCTTGTTTGGAATATATCCTGCATCAAATAGTGCTTGTATAGAATTAGCAATGCTTGTAGCCCTATTTTCTAGGACTCCAAGCACTGATTCTTTTATATTTTCATTATACATAAACATTACGTATTAAAAACTTTATTAGAAACATAAATCGAATAGTCATTAGTAAGAATACTTATTCTATCGTTAATATGAACTATTCTAGAAACGGCATCTTGACCGTCATAAATAATTGTTATAAGAGTATTAGCAATTTCTTTAATCCACTCTTCTTTGAGTTTACTAGCAACATTGACTTCTCTTATTTCATATACAGATAAAGCAGAATAGAGTTTATTATATTCAGTACTTACAATTTTGTTAATATTACTACTGATTAACTCTTTATTCTTATCAATATTATTATGAACTATTATATTAGCACACTCTTGATTAATTTTAAAAGCCATAGCTTTAAATGCTAATTGTATAGCTCTATCAGCTTGTCGAACTTCTCTTTTTTCTGCATCTTCAAAAGTTTTACTAAGTACAGTATTAAGTTTAGCTATGTTATTACCCATTTCTTGCATAGCTTTGCTCATTTCAAGTAAAGGTTTATCTTTATGTTTTGATTTAAAGAATTCTACAAGACGAATAATTAGTGTATAAATTATAAAAACACAACTAGAAATAATTACTGTAACATATGAAGAATCTCTAACACTATCGCTAACAATTTGATTAATTGTTTGTAATTCTTCCATATTTCATATTAGAAATTCAGCTCCCCCGTAGAAATGAGAAGCTGAATTAAAAGTTACACCATTAAATTATGAACCTGATTCTATTTCTGTTTCTATTTCTGTTTCTGTTTCTGTTAATATTCTATCAGATGTATCAACAAATATTTTATCTAATGTAGCAACTATTGTACTAGTAGTAGGAACAGCTACATAAACATTTTGCCAAACTCTTTCATCACGAGTTTTAGAAGCATCACGACCTACTTTGAAACGAAGAGTATAAACATAATATGTTTTATCTTCTACAGTTTCAGGATATCCAGGTATTGTTGTATGACCATTTGCTAATGTATCTCTAAAACCTTTACCTGCAGCACAGAAAGAAGCTAAGTTTTGAATATAAGCTTTATCACCAGTAGGTTTAACAGCGTCAGTAATTGTTAAAGGCACACCAGCAAGACCATCAACAGGTACTACAGACCATCCTTGATAATCCTCAGCTTCAATAGTTATCGTAGCTGTATTAGCAGTAGCGTTAAATCTAAATTTATCACTTACTTTAGCATTAACCATATCAGCAAATGCTTTAGCTTCTGTAGCCGCTGTTGTAGTTTTAGCTGTAATGCTTACAGTCCAACTATTTCTTTCATGAGGAACAGTACCTCTTCTATAAAAACGAAGAGTATATTCTGTTCCAACAACAGGTGTAGGCATTGAAAATACTACTCTATGTCTAACACCAGTTACAGGTTCAGCTTTAGTAACATTCAAAGTAGCAACGTCTACTTCAGGAATTAGAAATGGCATTTGACCATTAGCACGACCAAGAGCAATCGCGAAATTTTTTGTAGGAGCATCAACTAATGCAGTAGCAGCACCTAGTTCATGAATAAATAAAGCACCTTCTTCAAGGTTACTTAAATCATAAGGAGTAGCTCCACCAGCTCCAAGTGCTTTAGCACTGTTTACAATTAAAAT
Organism: Bacilli bacterium; assembly: GCA_045533785.1. Classification (GTDB taxonomy): domain Bacteria; phylum Bacillota_I; class Bacilli_A; order ML615J-28; family CAG-313; genus UBA1737. Next base: position 4,614 of record JAZSIL010000309.1, on the reverse strand, counting down.
TTGTCTCATTGTTTATTTATTTAAAAGATTAATATTGAGTTATTGAGTTCTATTTTCTCTAGCTATTTCTTGTTGATTTTGTTGATTGTATCTACCATTAAATATAGCTGTTCTATATAGATCTGTAGCGTGTTTTACTATATCTACATGTAAACTTTCAGGAAGATCACAATCCGTATTAGTTGAATCAACATCTTCACCGTATTCTACTTTAGCTGGTTTTTTAATATACGATATTCTTAATTTATAAGGAATGTAATTGTCTATTAAAAAATATTTATCATTATCATTTTGTTTAAATGTATCAATATATAGCTCAAGTACATTATCGTTAGTCATTACAATTATAGGACTATAAAATCTATTTTTTAAAATAGGGTCATTTAAAGTTTCAGCTAGTCGAGATTCTTCTATAAATCTAACAGGAAAATAATTAGTTTCATTGCTGTTAACTTCAGATAAACTTATAGCGATATCTTTGTTTGAATGACTTCCAGAATATCCTATATCACCAACTTTGTATTTTATTGCGAAATTTACCAAATATAAATAATCTGGTAAGTCATTATGATGTGTATCGTTTTTATTAGACATACGTCCTATATTTGCATCATTTGCATTAAAGTCCATAAATCTATCAGAACTATACATATCATAATCTTCGCTAACGTATAAAGAACGAAGAGCATTTATTTGACCTATTTTATTAGTATCGACTATAGCTCTATCGTTCCTTATTCCGACGTTTTCTTTAACTAATTGATTAACTATATCTGAAATAGCAGTATTTAAAAGTATATCAATTTGCTCAGGAATTATAGCTCTAATATTTTGCATACCCATTTGTTGAGCATATTGACGAAAATATACGTGCATTTCAGCTATATTCATAATTTAAATATTTTATCCTAGTTTAAGTTTATTTTCAAAAACATTACGAGCAGCTTTATTATCTGGATTATCAAACCAAGCAACAGCTTCATTCATGTTAGCACCTATGAAATCTCCATCTACAGTCATTATTTGTTGATTAAATTCAGAACGAATTAATTCACCACGAATAATAAGTTTTTCAATAAAGGCTTTAGTTACTACATTTCTATCATTTATAATCTTATTGAATTTCTCTGGATTATCATTAACAAAATTCATGACAATTGCTTGTTTTTGACTACCATCTTTAAGTAACGCTTCAGAAAGATTATCATTACGTAATATAGCTATAGCTAAATATACAGAATCAAACTTAACATCGTTAGCATTAAGTTCAACAAAATTACGCATAGCTGTTTTACGTTCTTCAACAAGACGTTTTTGCTTTTCTTGTTCTTTTGCTTCATCTTTAATATAAAATCTTATAGAAGGATCTGAATTAACTAATGCTATGTCTTTTGCTACTTCTTTATAAAGAAGACAATGACGATACATCAAATATTCTTCTAGATTTTGTGGACGACCATATTTGTGTTTAGAACTTTCTAAAGTATTAAGATCTTCTATTTTTCTTTTTAATCCTTCTTTTATAGCAGCTATATTAGCTCTATCTATTTTATCATATTCTGCATTTATAGCATCTTCTTGTTTTTTGATAAATAAATAATCTTTCTTATGTTTATAAATAAAAGATGTATTTAATTCTACATCATTTTCATTTATAACAAAATGAATATTACTTAACCAAGCTTTTACTCTAGTTATAAATTCAGGATTATTTGGTGATAAACCAATTAGTTCAGGAAAATAAGCATTAACTTCATCATTATTTGATGATAATATTCTTCCGCTATTTACTGAAGAACCTATTATTTCTTTTCGTTGACCTAATACTTTAATATTAACTCTACGATAATTAGAATAATTATGAACTAAAGAGATAGTAACAGAACGTTTATCTACATATTCTCTATCTAGTTCTTCTTGTTTTTCAATTTCCTTTTCAGCATTTAAAGCTGCTACTGTTTTATTTGCAGTAGCAGCTTCATCACCAGCTTTTGGAGTATTACTAGAACTCCCATTTTTAATGTTTATATCAAGTCCCATACTTTTATCCTTATTTTAATTACATTTTACAATACACATTTTATTTGCATCATTTTGGCTGAATTATTTACTTGTAAACCAAAACTATTTTTGATTTCATAACGAGCCATATCTATTTCTGTACCTAAACTATTTTGAGGAACACCACCCCAAGAAGCAGGAACAGGAGTCAAACCTTTAAGTACACCACTTAAATAAACTTGACCTTTCAAACGAACTTTACGAATATTACGAACAGATCCTTGATCTTTATCACTATATTGAGAAAAGTCAATTAGGAATGCTTGATGAGAACTCATTGGAAGACCTGTACGAGGATGAATATTACCGTTAGAACGATCATTATCAGCAAGTGTTCCTTTATCTAAGAATGGCAAATGTTGAACAGTTATTATATGATTATCTATTGTCTTATAACGACGAAAATATTTACCATACGACAAACCTCCTTCAAAGTTTTCAATCATTTTATCTCCAAGAGGGGTAGCGAAATCATTAGCTTTAGCATCATTACGCATAGCTGCATCGAAATCTTGCATAAAACCTTTACCAGCCATAAGAACAACTTCCATTGTACCAGTATCAGTATCTTTGTCAAGTATATCACCTATAGAACGTTCAATCTTATTAAGAGTAAGAACTTCACCATAAGTTTCATAATTACTTTCACGACAAATTTCCATCATACCACTAGTGTGAGGAATAGGTTGACCATTATCAGGATCTACAAGAGTTATTTCACCGTTTTCATTTCTGTTATATTCAGCAAGCCATAGACGTTCTTCGTCCATTATACGCATTTGAATATCATGCTGACGTTGTTCTTCGTTAATCCAAAGATTAGTAGTTCCACCACCTTTAGTTTTAAATTGATAACTTACTACAGTATTAGCTATATTACCTGCAATTTCCCAAGAATAACGATGATATTCAAGTTGAGAAGTCATCTTACCTGGTCCCATAGTATTCATACGATTACCTTTACTGTATGAAGCACTAATTGTAGGAGCAGTCATAGTCCAATATTTACCAACTTTAAGGTTTTCAAGATCTACATAAGAATTAGGATTTGGAGAAGTCAATTTAAGACGATATAGATAACCACCATGAGTACCTTCTCCTAAATCTTTCATAATACGAACTTGAGTTTTACCATCTGGAGCTATCAAACCATATTGTTCAATTAGCCAATGAGTGGCAAATTCTACCTCAAACATAGCACCACCTTTACCAGGTGTGTCATTTCCACTATAACGACTATAAATTACATAATCGTTAAATTTCATACGACCCATAGTTTTCCAAGTCCAAGTTTCGGTACTAATATCTTTTACACCGCTAGCACCTTGACCTTCTGTTAAAAATGTCAATGGAAAACGATCATCATCCATACCATAAGTATAGGTAAGTGTGTTATTGATTTCTTCTGGGTGAGTAAGCATTAAATGAGCAATGGTTTCTTCATTAGAATAACCACGATCATCAAAATTACCTCTAGCTACTTCTTTTAATTTATACATACTTGATTAATTATTTGATATTTGTTAATAAAAAACTACATCATCAATATTAGGTTTAGATTTAGTTGTTTTCTTAACAGTAATATTATGTTTAGTTTTATTTTCTTTAGATTTAATTATAAGTTTTTTAGCTTGTTCTTCTTTAACAATCATATTAACTAAATCTTTATAAGAACCTCCAGTAAACATAAGCCAAGCATCAATAAGTTCTTTAGATAATAAATCATCATCACTTTGATTCTCTAAATCACGTTGATAACCTGTCATTATATTACCTTCGCTATCTTTTGTAGATTTAGCTACATAATCATAAAAATCATTAAGGGTTAAAGTTACTTTTCTACCATTACGTTCTTGTATTATAGTTTCAGGAAGAGTATAATTTCCTAACTTACGACTAGTAATAACTTCATTAACCTTTTTAAAATAATTTTCAACAGCTTTTCTTTCTTCTTCTCTAGCTTGTTCTGCACGAGCTTCTATATCTTTACGTGTTTGTTTATCCTTAGCTTGAAGAGCTTCTAGTTGAACTTTAGCTTCTTCATAAAGCATTCCTGTAGATTCTAGATATTTTATATAATTATCATTTAAAGTTTTATTACCAAATTCACTAGCAGCCATTTTAATAATAGCAACTTGTTGCTCTTTGCTATCTTTATTTACAACAATACCAGTTCTATCTGGAATTTCTCCAAAACCTCTAGGAGTACCTGTAAGTTCTACATAATCTACAAATTGTTTAACTAAGGGATTATCTGAATAAAATTTATTTATAGTTGCTTCAGCTATAGTATTAGTTTGTAAATTTATAACAGAATCTATATAAGATTTAACACCTTCTGCAGTATTAGAAAATTCTACAGGTTTTCCTTGTTCATCTGTTATTTCTAAATTAAAATACTTCTGAATGTTTTCTATACTTATTTCATCATCATTTACTTCATTTTCAGATAACCACGATTTAATATCTTTAGCTTCTTTGAAAACATTACCGTCTTTATCTACTAAATCTTTATTTTCATTTATTGTATATTCAACACCATCTACTTCTATT
>JAZSIL010000107.1:0-5153 GCA_045533785.1 Bacilli bacterium | reverse complement strand
TTACCATTATATCATATTTTAATTTTTTTTAAAAGAGATTAAAGTAAAAAAATAAAAAGAGATTAAAGTAAAAAAATAAAAAGTAAGCCTTAAACTTACTTTATTACTTCAATTTCATCAAATCTTAATTCTTGTGGAGTTTGACGTCCAAAGAAATCAACAAGTACTGTAACCATTTGTTTTTCAACATCAAGTGATTCAACAGTAGCTTCTTGGCCTGCGAATGTTCCTGAAACAACATTTACAACATCGCCAACTTTAAAATCAACTTGAATTTCAAGTTTTAATCCACATTGTTTTAAGATTGGAATAATTTCATCATTTGGAAGTGGAACAGGTTTAGCACCACCACCACTTGAACCTAAGAAACCAGAAACCATAGGTGTATTTCTAACAACCCACCATGAATCATCAGTTACAATCATATCAACGAATAAATAACCAGGATAAATTCTTTCGATGATTTCTTTTAGTTCACCATTTTTTTTCTTTTCATAACGTTTTTCTTCAGGTATTAATACTTGGAATATATAATCTTCCATATTCATAGAAACAATACGACGATCAAGATTTCTCTTAGCCGCATATTCCATACCAGAATATGTTTGAACTACATACCAAGCACGCATATTTTCAAAATCTGCAGCCATAATCGTATTTTCCTATTTAAATGCTTTTTCTACTAATGTAATTACTGATTCGTATGCAAAAATTAATCCAGCAATAACTAAAATGAAAACAAAAACAGTAATAACATTTACTAAGAATTCTTTTTTCTTAAGACCTGTTACATGTTTAATTTCAGCAAAAGATGGACGATAGAATGATGCAACTGCAAGTAATAATGCAATAACACCTAATCCAACTAAAATCCAAGCAAATACTTTCCAATATTCACCAATTAAGAATGCATTAGCTGATATTGTTAAATCACCAGTCAATAATAAAACACCTAATTCTAAAGCAAATAATGCTAATACAACTAAAATTAGATTTTCATATTTCCATTCATGATAAATTGCTTGAAGGACACGATTCTTTTTTTCTTCTTTAACAGCCATTGTTTTTTTCTCCTTTATTTTGTTTCTTTATGTATTGTGTGCTTATTACAACGAGGACAGAACTTTTTAATTTCCATACGAGTAGTAGTGTTAAGTTTATTTTTCTTCGTTGTATAGTTACGGGATAAGCAAATTTCACATACTAAAATTACTTTTTCTCTCATAGACACCACCTATCTATAAATTTTACCAAAAAACTTCTAATTTGTCAAATGAAATAGTTATTTATTAATTTCTTTCTTTATTTTTTTAAGTGTTCTTTGCTTAGCATTAGATAAACTTTTAGGATTAAGTCCTAATTCTTTAGCAACATTTTCAATTTTTTCATTACAAACTATTAATCGCTCATAAGCTATTTTTTCCATATCAGATAAATTATATAATGAAGATTCACATAAATAATGACTATTTTGATCAGTAATTAAACTTGGATATTCATCAAAATTTTCCATTTTTTCAATTTGTAATTCTTTTAAATCTTTTCTAAGCAATGTAAGAATACGTCTTTTTAATAACAATTCAAAGAATTTGGTAAAACTCATTTTACTATTCTCATCATAAATCTTGATTGCTCGATACAGCATTAAGCACCCTTCTTGGTAATAATCATCCCAATAAAGTCTTGGAACCCCTAAACGTTGAATTCTTGATTTAATTAAAAAGCTATATTTCCAAAACAAAACATCTCTTGCTTCTTCAACGTGAGTTCTAACTAAATAAAGAAGTTCATAATCATTGTATTTTGTAAAATCCCCTAAAGCCATTTTTAACCCCTATTTCTTAAAATTTCATAAAATAAGATACTTGCTGAAACACTTGCATTTAAAGAATTTACATGTCCAACCATTGGTATAAACACTTTAAAATCACAATTTTCTTTAACAAGTCTTGATATTCCCTTTCCTTCAGAACCAATAACAACCGCAATCTTTCCACGATAATCTTGTTTACGATAATCAATGCTACCATCAAGTTCAAGTCCTATAACCCAATACCCAGCTTTTTTTAAATCATTAATTGCATTTACTAAATTAGTAACTTGACAGCAATCAACATGTTCAATTGCGCCAGTTGAAACCTTAGCTACAGTTGAATTAAGACTCACACTTCTATTTTTCGGAATAATCACCCCATTTATTCCCGTCGCATCAGCCGTTCTTAATATCGCTCCTAAATTATGTGGATCTTCAAGTCCATCTAATATTACAAGTGCTACATCACTTTGATCGGCATTTTTTTTAATAATTTCATCTAATGATACATAACCGTATTCAAAAATTTCACACGCAATTCCTTGATGATTACCATTAAACATTTTGTCAAATTCTCTTGATTGTAAAACAACAACTTCAATTTTCTTATTTGTTGTATATTTTTTAACTAAATCTAAGTTATTAGAAGTAACATAAAGTTTAACAATTTCTTTATTATTTTTAAGTGCTTCTAAAACTGTATTTTTTCCATAAATAATCATTTTTTATTTTCCACTATTTCTATTGATTTTTTAATTAAATATTCTAACCTAATAAAATCTTCTTTCAAATATAAAAACCCAATAATCGCTTCAAATCCGCTTGAAATTGCATGTTCAAGACGATTAACATTCTTTCTATGACCTTTAGAAGTTGCATTACGACCTCTTGTAAAAATAGCCATTTCTTCTTCTGTAAGTTCATTTTTTATATTTTCAAAGATATACGCATGAGCACTTGCGCTAACAAAATTAATGCTTAAATCGATTAATTCTTTACTCTTAGTAACATTTTTACCAATTAAATATTTCCTAATTTCAAGTTCATAATAAGCATCACCTATATAAGATAAATTAGCTCCATTAAGTAAATTATACTTCATCTTAAAGCCTAATTCCTAATTCATTAATTTTATTTCTAAGTAAATCTGCTTTTTCAAAATCCTTATTTTTGCGAGCATTTTGCCAGTCAATAACAAGTACTTTTTCCTCATCAGTTAATGGTCTAATATCAACATTAATACCTAATACATAAAGCATATCTTTAAATGTTTTAAACTCATCTTGAAGAACACTTACATCTAAATCATTTCTTCTAATATCAGCATTCATCTTTTTCATTAATGCATATAAATGAGTAATCGCATTTGAAGTATTAAAATCATATGCTATTTCAGTTAAAAATTCATCAATTACATCAAGCGGTTTCCCACCTTCAAGAGCATCAACTAACTCAAGTTTTCTAAATAGCGAAACATACAATTTTTCAATTTTTTCCCATTCACCTTGCATTTGACGCATCATATCATCTTGATAATTAATAACTTGACGATAATGATTAGCAAGTATCGCAAGTCTAAAAGCATTTGGATGATATTCTTTAATAATATCTTTTAACCAAACAACATTACCAAGTGATTTACTCATCTTTTCACCACGAAGGTCAAGTCTTGCATTATGAACCCAATAATTAGCTAAATAATCGCTATGTAAACAATAATTTTGTGCAATTTCATTTTCATGATGTGGGAATTTAAGATCAGTTCCACCACCATGAATATCAATTAAACCACCAAAAATTTTACGAATCATAACAACGCATTCAGTATGCCAACCAGGTCTACCACTACCAAATTCGCTGTCCCATTTTTTACCTAAATCACTAGTCTTCTTCCATAATGTAAAGTCACGAGGATCAAGTTTTCCTTCATTTACATCAATTCTAGCACCAAGTTCTAATTCATCTAATTTTTGATTACTCAAAATACCATATTTCGGATCACTGCTTACCTTAAAATAAACATCATCACCAGATACATAAGCATTACCATTTTTTACAAGATTACTAATAAACTCTAAAATTGCAGGAATATTTTCGGTAACCTTAGGACGAATAACATCCATTTCGCATCCTACAGCCTCACATGCATCTAAGAATGCTTTAATATATCTTTCTGTAATAACATCTTCACTTACACCTTCAGCAAGTGCTGTTTTAATAATTTTATCATCAATATCTGTAAAATTAGAAGCATAAGTAACTTTATAACCAATATACTTAAAGAATCTCTTTACAGTATCAAAAAAGATAACTGGACGAGCATTACCGATATGCATATGATTATACACAGTAGGTCCACATACATACATCGATATTTCATTTTCTTTTAATGGAATAAATTGTTCTAACTGATTAGTAAGTGAATTATAAATTTTTATATTTTTTGAATCAAACATATGTATCTCCTTATCTTTTTTAATAATCGACTTTTAATTACAAATTTTAAAAAATTAAATAAGACCACAAACATTTGTTTGTGGTCTTAAATAACAATCGCATATATAGCCAATAATGACTAACGCTTTGAGAATTGTGGTGAACGACGAGCTTTTTTAAGACCGTATTTCTTACGTTCAACAGAACGAGAATCACGAGTTAAGAAGCCAGCTTTCTTTAATGGACCACGGAAGTCAGGATTTACTAATAATAAAGCACGAGCAATACCTAAACGAATTGCACCAGCTTGTCCAGACATACCACCACCGTTAACGTTAACCAAAACATCATATTGACTGCCAGTATCAGTAAGTGTTAAAGGTTGTAAAACGTCTAAACGGATTGCTGCAGAAGTAATGTATTCAGCAAAATTGCGACCATTAATAACGAATTTACCGTTACCTGGAACTAAACGTACTCTTGCAACTGAACTTTTTCTACGACCAGTTGCTGCATATTGTGTAACTGCCATATTCTACTTTCCTCCTACTTAACTTGTAATGGGAATGCTTCAGGCTTTTGAGCAGCTTGTTCATGATTTGGACCAGCATACACATAAAGACGACGGTACATATCTGCACCTAATTTACCTTTTGGTAACATTCCTTTAACTGCAAATTCAATAACTTTTTCAGGATATTGATCAAGTGTTTCTTGAGCAGTTCTTTGTTTTAAACCACCAGCGTAGTGGCTATGACGATAGTATTTTTTGTCTTGTAATTTATTGCCTGTTAAAGCAACTTTTTCAGCATTAATAACGATAACATAATCGCCACCATCAATATGTGGAGTAAATGTTGGTTTGTGTTTTCCTCTTAATACTGTTGCAACCGCTGTTGATAAA
>JAZSIL010000046.1:0-18526 GCA_045533785.1 Bacilli bacterium | reverse complement strand
ATTCCTCCTTTACAATAAATAACTTTTTAATCCACTTAAATAATAGTTACAGATCTTTTATTGTAAAATCAGTTAAATATTTTGTTATTACTGATAATAAAGTAGAAATTCCTAATAGAATAAGTGAAACACCTAGTAATAGAAAACCTAAACTAGGATTAACAGTGCATAAATAAATAATAAATAAAATTGCACCTACAATGGAAGTTGCAACACAAGATGCAACTACAGCCCATATACTAATTACAACACTCCAAAGTGCAGCATATAATGAAACAACAACTGCAAATCCACCCATAAATAAGCTAAACCAAATTGGGAAACCTAAAATTAATAAAATTATATTAAGTGTACTTAACTTTTTTCTTGTTGCTAATTTCTTTTTAGCAATCTTACTAAGAGGTATTTCCTCTGCAATCGCTTCTACTATTTCATCGATACTACCTAACTTTTCAACTGCTTCAGTTTCAGTCATTCCATCTTCGATATAATCATTAATCATTTCTTCATAAAAATTAATTCGATCATAAACTTCCATTTCTGGAAAATTAGATAATTTAATCTTTAACTTTTTTATAAACTCTTCTTTAGTCATTGGCTTTATCCTCCTTAATTACAAATTGGTAAATGAGCATTACTTCTTTCCAATCGTCTACAAAATCATTTAATTTTTTTAATCCTTTTTCTGTAATATGGTAATATTTTCTTAAACGACTATTAAATTCAATTGTTCTTACCACTAACATTTCCTGATTTTCTAATCGCTTTAAAATCGTATATAAAGTTGATTCACTCATTTCAATATAAGGTTTCATATCTTTTATAATTTTATAACCATAAGAGTCTTCATTTTTTATTGCTCTTAAGACACATACTTCAAGTATGCCACGTTTTAATTGTGCATCCATATATACTCCTCCTTACGCTATACATCATATCACGAAGTATAATAAAATGCAATTAAAAAGATTAAAAAAATATTATAGAAATTAATCTATAATACTTTATTTTTTATTTATTATGCACCTAAATATGCTTTCTTAACATTCTCATCATTTAAAAGATCGCTTGCTTTACCTTCTAGAACTACTTTACCAGTTTCTAATACATATGCTCTATCTGCAATCGATAAAGCTACTTTTGCATTTTGTTCAACAAGTAAAATTGTAATACCAGATTCATGAAGACTTTTAATGATGTCAAAAATTTCATTAACAAAGATTGGTGATAAGCCCATTGATGGTTCATCTAAAAGTAAGATTTTAGGTTTACTCATCATCGCTCTTGCCATAGCAAGCATTTGTTGTTCACCACCAGATAAAGTACCTGCTTTTTGTTTTCTTCTTTCTTCAAGACGAGGGAATCTTTCAAATACTTTTTTTAAGTCTTGTTTAATTTTAATTGCATTATGACGGCGATAAGCTCCCATTTCAAGATTTTCTTGAACAGTAAGATTAGCAAATACTTGACGTCCTTCAGGAACATGTGCAACACCATACATAATTGCTTCGTATGCTGGAACTCTTAATAGATCTGCTGCCACATACTTTTGATATTTAGCTTGAAGGCGTTTTAATTTCTCAAAAGAAATTCCTTTAACAGGGTTGCAGTTATCAATTTGTGCTCTTTGTAAGAATTCAAATACAGCCTCACTTGTTCCAAATACTTCTAGTAATTTATCAGTGATTTTAGGACCACAAAATCTATTTAAAGTTCTTTTATCAGTTAGCCCTGTTAAATCTAAGTTTGCAAAACTACCAGAATCCACCTTTACTAACCCTGTAAGTGCTTTTAACAAAGTAGTTTTTCCAGCACCATTAGTTCCTATTAAAACGACAAGTTCACCTTGTTCAACTTTCAAGTTTACATCTTTTAAAGCTTTAATATTACCATTATAAGTTACAGATAAATTTTTTACTTCTAACATAATATTACTCTCCTAAATAAGCTGTAATAACTTCTTTATTATTTCTAATTTCAGCAGGTGTTCCTGTTGCAATTTCCTTACCAAAACTAATAACTTTAATCCATTCACAAATTCCCATTACTAGTTTCATATCATGTTCAATTAATAAAATTGCAGTATTAAACTTTTCTCTTACAATTTGAATAGTTTGCATTAATTCTTCTGTTTCAATTGGATTCATCCCAGCAGCTGGTTCATCAAGACATAAAATTGCAGGATGAGATGCTAAAGCTCTAGCAATTTCAAGTTTTCTTTGTTTACCATATGGCAAGTTTTGAGCTTCTTCATTAACATATTCTTCAAGGCCCAATACTTTTAAGATTTCTAAAGCTTCAGCAGTTGCTTTATCTTCTTGTTCGAAATACTTTTTAGTTTTAAATACTCCATCAAAAACACTATAATTCATATGAATATTAGATGATACTTTTACATTTTCTAACACACTCATTCTTTTAAATAATCTAATATTTTGGAATGTTCTAGAAATACCAAGTTCAACACGTTTATGAGGGGAAAATTTTGTTACATCCTTTCCACACAATTCAATTGTTCCACTTGTAGGAGTGTAAACACCTGTTAACATATTAAATACAGTTGTTTTACCTGCTCCATTAGGACCAATCAAACCTACAAGTTCACCTTCTTTAATTTCAATACAGAAATTATCAACAGCTTTTAAACCACCAAAGACGATAGATATATTATTAGCTTTTAGCACTGTATTTGCCATAATTATTTATCCTCCTTTAAAGCAGTTTTTTTCTTGAATATTTTATTTTTGATTTTTTTAATATTTTTATAAAACCAAGCCCAAGTAAATTCTTCTTTACCTAAAATACCACTTGATCTAAATAACATTATTAGAACTAAAATAATACCATAAACAATTTTAGGATTATTTGCAAAGAAATCAGGAACCCATGATTGAACACAGAACCAGTTTTCATAAACTACAATTAAAATTGCAGCAATAATTGAACCAGTTAATGAACCAAGTCCACCTAAAACAATAATAATTAAGAATAAGATTGACATTTCTTGACCAAATGCAGTTGGTGCTTGAGGTTGCACAAACGCAAGTAGTGCACCACCAATACCAGCAATAAGAGATGAGAATGTAAATGCAATAACCTTAGTTTTATTAACAGGTACACCACATGCTTCAGCAGCAATATTATCATCACGACAAGCAAGTATATTTCTACCAAATCTAGAGCCCATAAATGTTAAAATTAAGAATAGTACTAATACTAAAAATCCCAAATTAAGCAGTGGAGTAGATGAAATTGTAGTTGTAATACTAATACCAGTACCTCCACCAAGATAATCAAAGTTTTTACAAACATTTACAAATATTAAACTAATACCTAAAGTTACAATAGCAAGATAATCACCTCTAAGTCTACCAAGAGCAATTAATCCAACTATAAAACCAATAATTCCAGTGATAAGTGCAGTAAGAATTACAGTTCCAATAATAAATAAGTACCCCATTGGATGAAGTTCTCCACCTTTTACAATATAAACAAGTAATTCTTTAAAATAAACTTTTCCACCAATTTTAGTAAATAATTTACTAAATTGTTGCATTAGAATAACCGCAGTAGTATAACCAATTAGTAAGAATCCACCATGACCAAGAACAAATTCACCTAAACAACCGCATACAATATTTAGTGCTAAAGCTGCAATCGAATAAATAAATATTAAACTTAGAATTTTAGGTAACTCAAATGATTTTGTACTAAATACAGAAATTACTACTAAAATAATAACGCCAACAATAGTACTAATTAGATTTCTTTTATTCATTCTTTTAAACCACATATCTTACACCTTCTCTCTTACATCTTTACCTAGAAGGCCAGATGGTTTAAATAATAAGATAATTACAAAAATACCATAAATAATTGTATCAACCCATGATGATAAACCAATATTACTATAAACTTGAGTAATAGCTCTTATAATACCAATTAAAAAACCACCAATTACTGCACCAGGTAGACTTCCTATTCCACCAATTACAGCAGCAACAAACGGATATAACCCAATCGTTACAGAGCCAATTTCAAATGTAAAACACTCACCATCTAACAAGTAAACTACAACACCAATTGCCGCAAGAGCAGAACCAATCATAAATGTAAGGGCAATAATAAAGTTATTATTAATACCCATTAATTTTGCAGCATGTTCATTTTCTGAAACAGCACGCATTGCAATACCAACTTTTGTTTTCTTAACAAAGAATGTAAGTAAAGCAAGTAAAACAGCCGTAGTGATAATTGCTATATAAAATGAAGTATTTTTATCAACAAATTTATGAAATTGTAATTGTTCAGGTTCAATTGCATTCATAATACCGCTTAAAATATAACTAACACCAATAGCAGTAATTAAAGCAGTAATTCTTGAAGACCCTTTTTCTCTTAACGGACGATATGCAAATCTTTCAGTAAGTATTGCAACAATAACACAAACAATAATGGCAACCACTAGTGCTATTAACAAACTCCAAATGGAACCTCCTAATGGTTTCTTAAGTAAACTTTCAGTAATAAAATAAGCAAGGAAACCACCGATAGTAATAAACTCTGAATGGGCAAAGTTAATCATTTTTACGATACCATAAACCATGGAATAACCAAGTGCCATTAAAGCAAATATACTACCAAGTTCTAAACCTTGTTTTAGTCCCTCTAATAGTGTATTCATAAGAGCTCCTTTCAAAATAATAATTTAATCACAAATTATTAATATTATACTATAAATTTAAAATAAAATCAAGGGTAGCAACTTAAGCTACCCTTTTATTTATTAATTATTCAGCTTCTACTTCTTTTTTATCTTTAAATGTAATAACAACAGCAGTTTTTTCAGGGTTACCATTATTAAATTTAAATGGTTGACTTGAAGTAACTAAACCAGAAAATGTACCATTTGTTAAAGCTTCAATAACTGCATCATATTCAACAGAACCAGCTGCTTCGATAGCTTGTTTTGCGATATAAACTGCATCATAACCAAGAGCAGCAAATGAAACAGGAGTTGTTCCCCATTTTGCTTTATATTTTTCAACAAATGTTTTAACAGCAGCATTTTCTGATTCACCAAAATAATGGTTTGTATAATAACAGTTTTCTAAGAATTTACCATCTTCATCTTCTTTAAGTTGTTTAATAACGCCATCCCAGCCGTCACCACCATAGCAAACACCAGTATAACCTTTTTCATAACCAGTTTTTAAGATGTTATATACATTTTCATAGTAGTCAGGAACATAAACGCAATCATAACCACCAGCAATAATTGGAACCCAGAATGCATCAAATGTTTTATCTTGTTTTGTATAAGCAGCTGTGTCTACTGCAACACTCTTAGCTTGTGCAGTTTCAACAAATGCATCTTTTAAACCTTTAGAATAATCTTCATCGTTATTATATAGTACATATGCTTTTTTAATACCTTTAGTAGCAGCATATTCAGCCATAAATGTACCTTGATATGAGTCAAAGAAACAAGCACGGAAAATATTTGATCTAACTTCTCTTTCATCACCATTATCACCAACAGTAAGTTTATCTGCAGTACCAGTAGGAGTAATAACAGGAACACCTTGTTTAACAGCTTCAGCGATTAAGCCTTCAGTAGCACCACTTGTTACAGCACCAACAACAACATCAACATCTTTTGAAATTAAAGTTGTTAGAGCTGCAGCAGCTTTTTTAGCATCAGCTTCATCATTAATGAAGTCAACAAGTTCAAAATTCATTTTCTTACCATTAACATTAACACCGCCAGCAGCATTAATTTCTTCAACAGCAAGTTCAACACCTTCTTTAACAGCTTGCCCATAAATACTAACACTACCACTTAAAGGTCCAGATGAACCAAGTTTGATAGTTTCGCCTTTCTTTCCTTTACACCCAGCAACTGAGCATACTGCTAATAAAACAACTAATAAACTAAATAATTTTTTCATAATTTCTTCCTCCATATTATGTTTTTAGTTTTATATAAGAATGCTTTAATTAATAGACAGTTTTAATAAAAAAACTTCCATCCTCTTCAAGAAGATGAAAGTGTTCAATCATACCGCTTCTTGACGATGCCATCACATCACCAGTTTGATAACGGAAACTAACCGGTGAATCTTAATAATTTATATTTTACTTTTTATATAAACGTTCAGACCACTACTCTCAGAATGATTTTCATATTATCTCTAATATTAGCTCACACCAACCGCTAACTCTCTGTAATTAGAATATAGTATTACTCGTTTCTGATACAACGCATTTACTTATATGCCAATAGTATATCACTCTATTTAAATATTTGCACTAAATTTAACAATGTAAACGTTTTTATTCAAAATTTTTTTTATCATTATAAAATTGTAAACGTTTTCTTTTTTATAAAAAAAGAATGATACTATTTTCATAGTATCATTACGCATGAAATTTTCTTTTAAATTGTTCGAATAACTTCTCTTTAAAAATAAATAACATCATCATAATTACAACAACACCTAGACTAGCACAAACAAGAATTGGCCACATAACAATAGTTTTATTTATTCTTATTAATGTAAGAATATTTAAGATAGCAAGTGTTATTGCATGATTATAAAACTCTGCAAAGAATAAATCTCCTAAGAACAAAAACACAGAGCAAGTCACAAGAGATGATGCTAATATTAAAGGAGTAGTATAATCTAAGCTCCATGAAGCTTTACTAACTTGGTCTTTATAAGCAAACATATCAATAGCAATCAATAAAACAATAATACATATTGTTCCACTAAATAACGTTTTTCCCAGTCTTACCCATTTACGCATAGAAAACTGAAACATTAAAATAACAGCTAAACAACCTACATCAACAATTGTTGCCCAGTAACTACCATGAAATGTTACTAGATTAATCATTGTACAAATCAATATTGCTGATAAGCATACTGCAAAAACAATTCTTCGTACTAATTTTCTTATACTACTAAATTTTTTAATACTAGGATAGTTAACGATTTCTAAAGTATCATCTTCTATTAAATTCTTCTTACATAAAGGACATACTTTTGTATGTGTCTCAACTTTTACAAAGCAACTCTTACAATACATTAGTTTTCCTCCCAAAGATTACTACTCACCGTAACATCTAATCCTAAAGAACTTAAATAACTAAAGAATTCTTTTTCAATATCAAGTTCTTGAATCACTCTTGTAATTGAAATTTTTGTAACATTACCGCAACTAATTACACAACAACTATGACTAGTACTAGCACCAGCTGCAATAAATTCAGCGCTTTCTATATTATCAAGTAACGATTTTGGAGCTTTTAATATCCCAATATTAGATAAAGATATCGTAGAAAGCCCACCAGCAATTTTATTATAGCCAATTTTACATGCAAGTATTTTTAAGAATAGTGGACAAAGCTTTAATGCATAAGATGATTCAATTTGCATATTTGCATTAAGCGTAGCTTGCAAGTTATCAATATTTAATTGCTCTTCATAACATGATTTAATGGATTCAATAAAATCTTTTAATTCTAAATTAGGTTTTACTTGTTGAATCAAATAAATATATAAAGAGAAATTTCTTAAAGTTTCTGAATTATAATACTTTCTCATATTAACAGGTAAAACAATGCTCAAAGGAGCAGTATTTTTTGCTTGATGGCGTTTCATGTATAGATAAATAGCTCTAAACATAACAGCACTTATAAACTGTGTAACTGAACAATCATATTTGTGAGCAAGATTAACTAAATCATTGCTATTAACTCTACCGACAATTAAACCATTACCGGGAACAAAAAATTTCGTACCTTTAATTAAAAATGCTTTAGGTGCTTTAAAACGATCAAGTTTTGCTCCATTATAATTTTCAAAGAAAGAGTCAACTGATTCGTTAAGTTTTGGATCACTCCCAATTTTAATTACTTCATTTAATTCATCTTCAAGTTTTACACCAAGTAATTCTAAATATCTATAAACAATAGCTTTAGCAAGTTCAAGTGCACCGCTAGCATCAGTTATCGCATGAAATAGTTCAATTGATATTCTATTTTGATAATATAAAATTTCTAACAAATAACCATTATTCTTATTTTTACTTTTATATGAACATAAAAATGCTGATTCTTTTTTTACTTCAAACTTTCTTTCATTAACTTCATAATAATACCAGAAAATTCCAGTTCGCATTTTAACAAAGAAAGTTGGAAAACGATATTTCAAATCGTCAACAGCATTTTGTAAAACATCAGGTTTTACTGTTTCTTTTAAATAAAAACTCACTCTAAATACATTAGCAAAGTTCTTCTTAGACACATACGGAAAAATCTTTCCCGCGTTATCAAGTCTTAACCAACGATCTTTATTTTCCATAAAATCACCTATATTTATTATTATTACATAACTTCTTTTAAAACAACTACAAGTTCATCAATTTCTTCTTTATTTAAACTACATACTGCAATTCTTACAATATCATCTGCAATCGGAATTAAGTAAGTGTGACGTTCTTTTAATTTTTCACAAATATCATAAGCATCATTACAAGGTAAGCATACAAAGAAACCGCTCTTATATGGTAAATGCTTAATGCTTGCTTCATTTAATTTTTCAATAAAGTAAGTTGTTCTAATTTTTAATGTAAGTGTATTATTATAAATTTGTTCACTTAACTTTTCAACATCTTCACCAAGTAAAGCATTTGCAAGGCAAGATAACGCAGGTCCATTAGGAGATGAATAAGTACCCCTTATTTGAGACTCAATTGCAGTCGTTAAATTAGTATATAATTCTTCATCTTTAACAAATGTAAAAATAGCACCTACTCTAAATCCATACATACCAAATACTTTTGAACATGATGCTGCAAATACTGGTAAGAAACTGATTTCATTATTTAATAAGTTATTAAAAATCTTATGAATTTCTCTATTATTTCCGTCATAATCTAAATAAGCAATATCATAAATAACGGTAATATTTACTTTTTCGCTTAACTTATTTAATTTTTTAATTAATTTTAAATGTTCTTCATTGCTTAAACTATATCCAGTTGGATTTTGACAAGGGTCATTAAGAACGATTAAAATATTTGGTTGAGTTGCACTATACTCTTCAATTTTAGAACATAGGTTTGTAATATTAAAATTACCTTCACTATTAAATAATTGATAAGTATCATATTTTAGTCCTGCTTTTTTTGCAATAAGTTTGTAATTTCCCCACATAACACTTGGGAGTAATACAACTTGATTTGGATCTAAAAATACGTTAAATGCAATTGATAAAGCTCCTGTTCCACCAAGTGTTGCACCAAATGGAACAAAATAACTAGCTGTTTGCTTTTCATATTGATCTTTTAAATACCATTTCAGTAATCCTTCTTTAAATTTAGGATATCCTGTAATTGGTGCATATCCAACATTTTTTGTTACATTATTATTTAAATCATCGATTACAGCAGGAACAGTGTTAATAGATTTATCATCATTTAAAAATACCCCGATTGTAGCATCAATAACATGATTACCTGATGCTTTATCTGCTTTAGCCATTGCTCCTATTTTTAAAATGTCACTTTTCATTTTTCCTCTTGATCTTTCAGCGATGTAATTATTGTTCATACGTTTCCTCCTGTAAATTTTACTATAGTATATCACTATTTTTTTTAATACGATAAAATATTGATAAATTATTTAAAGTCATCTTCATTTATATTTGTTTCAACAGCACCAATTTCATCAAATAATTCTTCATTTAAATCATCAATTTGCTTTAACATTTCAAGTTCTTCTTTAACAATTGAGTCTAAATCTTTAATCTTTGCAAGTTCTTCTTTTATTGATGTTGCACATAAATATTTTTTTAATTCTTCTTTAAGAATAGTTCTTCTTTCTATTTCAATTCTTCTTATTCCAAACTGCATTGCAGCAGGATCACCAATTAATAATAAAGTTTTTTTAGCACGTGTAATTCCAGTATAAATTAATTTTCTTTTTAGCATAATGTAATAGGAATTAGTAAACGGCATAATTACTAAATCAAACTCAGATCCTTGTGACTTATGAATACTTATCGCGTAAGCTAGTGTCAAATCATCAAGTTCTTCTAAAGTATACAAAACTTTATGAACATCAAAACTAACCTCTAGTCCTGCAAGTTTATCATTCTTTCTAACAAAACTCGAAATATAGCCGATATCACCATTCATAATTCCTTTTTCTGCACGATTAACAAGTTGAATAACTTTATCATTAATTCTAAACACTCTATTTAAATGCTTTAATTCCCCAAGTTCACCAAGTGGATTAATAGCTTCTTGAATACGATTATTAATTTCATTAATCCCTGTTTCACCTTTATACATTGGAATTAATACTTGTGTATCTTTAATGGATTTTCCTTTTTCAATAGCTTTTTGATATAAATCAACAACCATAGAAGGAAGAGCATCTGATGAGGTTACAATAAAGTTACGATCACTAAGTTTTTCTAAAATATTATCTGGCAAGATTCCTTCGTTAACGCTATGTGCAAGTTTAATAATACTTGAATCCTCAGCTTGACGATGAATCTTAGTAAGTCTAATTGTTTTAATTTCTTTTGAATCAATTAAATCCTTTAACACTTGACCAGGGCCAACAGATGGTAATTGATCCACATCACCTACAATAATTAGTCTTGCATCATTATGCATTGAAGTAATTAACCTTGATGCAAGAGGTAAATCCATCATTGAAGCTTCATCAACAATAATAAGTCTTGATGAAGTTCTATTAGTTTTACTATATTCGTAATAATTCTCACCTTGATATCCTAAGAATTTATGAATTGTAGATGCTGGCATATTAGTTGATTCTTTTAACCTTTTAGCAGCACGACCTGTTGGTGCAAGAAGCGCAATACTTTCTGCAAGTGTTGAATTATCTTCATTAAGTCTTAAATACATTTTTAATATTGCGTGAACAATTGTTGTTTTACCAGTTCCAGGTCCACCTGTAACAATCACAATTGGTTCTGTAAAAGCCATTCTTATTGCTTCTTCTTGTTCAGTTGAAAACTCTATATGGCTTTCTTTTTTTATTTTATCTAAAATTCTTTCGATTTTTTCTTCATCATATTTCTTAATGCCACTACTACTTCTTTCATCTTTTAAGAAACTGGCAAGTTCCTTAGCTAGGTCAACTTCCGCAAGATAGTTATTATAATCATATATATTATTTTCTTCATCAATATAAATTTTCTTTTCACTATATAGCATATTAAGAACATCTTGATACTTTTCTTTTTCAATATCTTCACCAGTATATTTATTAATTGCAACATATAAATCACTCTTCGCAATATAACTATTACCTGAAGAATATAGGACTTCTTTTAAACAAAAACAAAGAAGTGCTTTTAATCTACAAATAGCAGTTTTAGGAATACCAAGACTTGAAGCTAAAGCGTCTGCTTTTTTAAATCCAAATCGTTCTACTTTATCAATTAACATATATGGATTATCACTAACTATATCAATTATCTTTAAACCTTCTAACGCATTACAAATCTTATTTGCCATATCAATAGTAACACCATGATTAAGTAAAAAGATAATAGCTTTTTGAACAACATCATCATTGATAATGCCCGTTTTAATAACTGTTTTTTGTTTTAACGAAATATCAATCTTATCTAAACATGTTGGATCTTTCTTTATTTTCTCTATTGCATCAACACCTAAAGCTTCTACAACTAAAGTTGCTGCTTTTAACCCTACACCTGGGAATAAATCACTTGATAGATAGTTAATTATCCCATATGGTGATTCAAAACCTTTACGTTTAAAACTACTAAATTTGAATTGTAAACCAAATTTAGGATCTTTTATGAATTCACCTTCTAAAATATATTCTTCATCTTCAACAGGAATTCTATCAAACACCCCAACTACAGTTGTTTTATTACCTACAATTTTAGCTTTCTTTACACTAATTGGTATTTTATTAAAATCAATTAAAAATGAGGCAACTGTATAGCCGTTATCTTTATTATGGAATAATACACGTTGAATCATTCCTTCTAACTTGTCCATACTAGTCACCTCTTTTCTTATTTTTAATATCTTCTTTTTACATCATCCATGTATACTTCATCAATAGTTCCACCGCCAAGACAGTACTCTCCATCATAAAATACACATGCTTGACCTGGAGTAATTGCTTTAGAAGGTTCAAATGTATGCACTTCTAAAGTATCTTCATCAAGCCATTTAACCCATACTTTAACATCAGCTTGACGATATCTAAATTTAGCTGTCATCTCTTGTCCATCTTTAAACTTTTCATTAATAATGTTTATACCACGAACAATAACACGATTTGCAAATAATAGTTCTGTTTCACTACCTTGTCCAACAATTAAGTGGTTTTTAGATGCATCTTTACCACATACAAACCAAGCTTCACCTGGCCCACCAATACCTAGACCATGACGTTGACCAATTGTATAATACATTACACCGTCATGTTTACCTACAACCTCACCACTAGTATTTACAATGTCACCAGGATTTGCAGGAATATAATTCATTAGGAATTCTTTAAAGTTTCTTTCACCAATAAAACATACACCTGTTGAGTCTTTTTTTGTAGCTACACTTAATTCATATTTAGCAGCAAGGGCTCTAACATCCTTCTTTTCCATCTCTCCGATAGGAAATAATACATTAGCAATTTGCTTGCTAGAAAGCTGAGAAAGGAAATAAGTTTGGTCTTTATTAGCATCAAGTCCTCTTAAAAGATAGTGTTTATCGCCATCATGAACGACTCTTGCATAGTGTCCCATTGCGATAAAATCAGCACCAAGCGAAGCAGCTTTATTCAAAAATGCTTTAAATTTAATCTCTTTATTACATAAAATATCAGGGTTTGGAGTACGATTTTTTCGATATTCTGCAAGGAAATATTCAAATACAGAGTCCCAATATTCTTGAATAAAATCAACTCTATGAAGCTTAATTCCAAGTTTTTCTGCAACACTTAAAGCATCTTGATAGTCTTTTTCTTGAGGGCATACCTCATCCATAACAGTAGGATTTCCACGTAAATCATTGTTTAAAGCACTATCCCAGTTACGCATATACATAGCTTCAACATGATAACCTTCTTCAATTAATTTAATACAACTAGCGGCTGAATCTACACCACCAGATAATCCTACAATGACTAATGTATCCTTTTTATCTTTGATAGCACTCATTATAATCACCTACTTTTTAATTCAAATATAATATCTCGAAGTTGCATTGCCTCTTCAAATTCAAGGTTTTTAGCAGCTTCTTTCATTTGTTTTTCTAATTTTTCAATTAGTTTCTTTTGTTCAATCTTACTTAATTTACGATAATCTTCAACCGTAATTTCATCATAAACATTAGCACTGACATCATTAATAATTGTTACTTCTTCACCAATTTCCTTAATAATTGTCTTTGGAGTTATATTATTGATGCGGTTATATTCTTCTTGAATTTTGCGTCTACGAGCAGTTTCATCAATACATTTTTGCATACTTTCAGTAATATGATCAGCATAGAAGATTACTTTACCATTTGCATTTCTAGCAGCACGACCTGTAGTTTGAATTAAAGATCTTGCACTACGTAAGAAACCTTCTTTATCAGCATCTAAAATACAAATTAAACTAACCTCTGGAATATCTAAACCTTCTCTTAAAAGATTAATTCCGACTAAAACATCATATGTACCTTTTCTTAATTTTCTAATTATTTCAAGACGTTCTAAAGCTTTAATCTCCGAATGTAAATATGCAACTTTAATACCAGCTTCTTTTAAATAAGCAGTTAAATCTTCACTCATTTTAATTGTAAGTGTCGTAATTAAAACTCTTTCCCCTACAGCAATTCGTTCTTTAATATCAAACATTATTCTATCTATTTGATTTTTAGTCGGACGAACTTCAATAATAGGATCTAAAAGCCCTGTTGGTCTTATAATTTGTTCAACTACTTCAGCACTACGATCTAATTCATAATCACCTGGAGTTGCTGAAACATAAATAACTTGATTTATTTTAGACTGAAATTCTTCAAAATTAAGTGGTCTATTATCAAGAGCAGAAGGAAGTCTAAAACCATAATCAACAAGTGTTTGTTTACGACTTCTATCTCCATTAAACATTCCTCTAACTTGAGGGATAGTAGCATGCGATTCATCAATGACAAGTAAATAATCTTTACCAAAAAAGTCTATTAATACAGATGGAGTTTCACCAGCATCACGAAGTGATAAGTGACGAGAATAGTTTTCTATACCACTACAACTACCAACTTCTTTTAACATTTCAATATCATAACAAGTACGTTGATGAATACGTTCTTCTTCTAAAAGTTTCCCATTATCATGAAAATATTTTTCTCTTTCAGCAAGTTCTTCTTCAATACGTCTAATAGCTTCATCTTTTTTATCATCACTAAGTACAAAGTGTGTCGCAGGGAAAATAGTAATTACTTCAGATATTCTTAATATTTTTCCCGTAACAGTATCAAATACACAAATCTTTTCAATTTCATCATCAAAGAAAGTAACACGAATAGCTTCTGTTTTTTCGCTAGTTGGTAAGATATCAACATTATCACCTTTTACTCTAAAAGTACCACGACCAAATTCAATATTATTTCTTAAAAATTGCATAGAAACTAACTTTTCAAGTAAATCATTACGCTTAATCTTTTGTCCACATCTTAATACTAACATTGAGTTTTTATAATCTTCAGGATCACCAATACCATAAATACAAGATACACTCGCAACAATTATAACATCACGACGTTCTAATATTGCAGCTGTTGCTGCATGACGCATTTGGTCAATTTCATCATTAATACTTGAATCTTTTTCAATATACATATCTTTTGATGGAACATATGCTTCTGGTTGATAATAATCATAATAAGAAATAAAATATTCCACCATATTTTCTGGAAACAATGCTTTAAACTCTGCATAAAGTTGTCCTGCAAGAGTTTTATTATGTGCTAAAACTAACGTTGGTTTATTAACATTTTGAATCACATTTGCAATTGTAAATGTTTTACCAGTACCTGTTGCTCCAAGTAATGTTTGTTCAGGTACTCCCATTAAAACATTTTCTGTAAGCCTCCTTATGGCTTCTGGTTGATCTCCATAAGGAGCGAATTTAGAAACTAATTTAAACTTATTTTCCATTATTTACGAAATATACAACATTCTTAGGATTAAATTCATCATAAAGAATATCAATAAATTGTTCTTGAGTATCAGTATAAAGATATGAATTTAAACCACAATTTACTTTTTCACCAGAATTTGTAAAGAATTCAATTTCAAGAAGTGATTCTTTTGTGCCTTGAGCATTTTTAGATTTACCAAATTTAAAAGTCTTAACTTCTGCAGTACCTTTAATACCACAAAGTTTTAAATAAGCAGTCTTATGTTCAGCAGACATACCAAATAATCTTTCTTTAATATATGTAAATAACATTAAATAGAACATAATAATTACAAGTAAATAAATACCAGGTAAACAAGCAGTTGTTTCTTCTGGAATAGTATCAAGATTACGTGTTAAATCAAGTAAAGGACGACCATTCCATTCTAAACCAATTAAACCAGTTTTTGGACAAGGAGTAATTAAATTAGCTAAAACAACACCTGCAATGTAGGCACCACCTGCAAATAAAAGCACATCAGTAAATACTTGTCCAGCTTGAATAGAAATTTTTTGTCCTTCTAAATATGTAGGAAAGTTTGTTATTTGTTTTGTTTCATCTAATTTAGGATAATAAATTTTTACAGGTTGACCTTCATAATATTGATCATTGAACTCTTTTTGTGTAAGTTGAAAAAGTTCAGTAAACTTTAACATATTAATTTTTGAAACATATTCAACACGAACATAAACTAAGTTCTTTCTCTTAATAACTTCTATTACTTTCCCTTCAACAAAGTCAGGATCAAGTTTCATTAATTTATTAACTTTAATAGCTCTAACTAAATTAATAATTACATTAACTAAAAATACACCTGCAGCACCAATTGTCGCAATTAGTGCAATTAAATTTAAAATTAAATTCATAATATTCTCCTTTATTTATGATATTCTCTATTGTTTATAATTGTTAATGCGCGATAAATCTGTTCACTTAAAATAAGTCGCATTAACTGATGTGGAAAAGTGAATTTAGAAAAAGACATATGATAATTGCTTCTTCTAATAACATCACCACTTAAACCATTAGACCCGCCAATTACAAAAGTAATTTTTGAAAATCCATAAGTCATTTTTTCTTCAATTAATTTAGCAAGTTCCACACTATCAATCATCTTGCCATTAATTTCCAATGTAATAACAAATTCATCTTCACCTATTTTATCAAGAAGATACTTACCTTCATCTTTAATATTCTTATTAATATCTAAAGTATTAACTTCTTTAACTTCTACAATACTAAATTTAGTATAACCTTCAATTCTTTTTTCATATTCAGCTATTCCATCAGTAAAAAAACGTTCTTTTATTTTACCAACACAAAGTATTTTAATCATTTTCTTCTCCAATTAAAATTATAGGATGTTCTATATATTGATAAGCGACACTTAAACTAAATGATGGATTATTATCAAATGCTTGATTACACACATCATAAGCTAAATCATAATCATTACATTCTTCACTAATATGCCCTAAAATAATATTCTTATTATTCTCACTAATAAAATTCTTTAAATGTTTAATACATTCTTCATTAGACGTATGCCCATTATTACTTAAAATACGATTAATTAACATCCATGGTCTTCCACTATTAAGTAGCATTTCAGGATCATGATTAGATTCTATCAAAATAGTATTAATATAAGATAAAATTTTATAATATTTTTTATCGATATATCCTGTATCAGTGATACTAGCAAAAGTATTATTAGAATCTACATCAAGTTCTTTCATTAAATACCCGAAACAATTAACAGTATCATGTGATAATGTCATTGGAACAACAGATAAATCATTTATATTATATTTAGTATCTGCTTTGATAAACAATTTTGGAAAATTAACTAAATTTCCTCTTAAACGTTTATTTGCTTCAAAATAAGTGTTTTCTTCAATATATAAAGTAGCCATAGTTTTAGAAAGAATTGAAACTAACTCTCTAATATGATCAGTATGTTCATGAGTAATAAACACTGCATCAAGATTCTTTAAATCAATACCTTGATTTTTAAGTCTAGACTTAACTTGTAAATAACTAAGTCCGGTATCAATTAAAACTTTTGTTTTTTTAGTTTCAACATATGTAGCATTTCCTTTAGAACCACTACCTAATACAACTACTTTCATCTACTTTATACTCCTTAATAATATCTTATTATATCATTAAATTAAGATTTTTTCAAGTTATATAAGAATAATATCTTCTTTAATAAACTAATAACAAAAAAAGAAAAAACCTCTTCTAAAAAGAGGTTTATCTTATTAAAATTCAATGTTTAAAATGCCCAACATGCGCCAATAATAACAAGAAGAATAAATAATACTAAAATAAAAGCATAACCATATTCACCACGTGTTTGATTCATAAGTTTTCCTCCTTCCAAAGACTTATATCAAATACTGATATTCTAATATATAATATGAATTACTATTAATTAAATAAATTACAATTGCCCATATAATATATTTCACATAAATTTCACATTAGAAAAAAAAGTGCTTTTTTTACCATTTTATACCGCCAAAAAGGGTAAGTTTTAGTTGAATATTTTACGTATTTTTGGTAAAATATATATGTTATAAAATGACAACAAATATCAAAAGAAAAGGAGAAAAACATGTTAAAATTATTAAAACGTATTGCACCTGTTGGTATTGGGATTTTATTAATCATTTTAATTACAGTTACAGTTTCACTTGTTAAAAACGCAAATGATCGTACACCTGCAATTAACAATGCCGATGAAGTGTATGCTAGTTATGGCGATTTAACTATAACTAACGAAAAACTTTATACTTTAATGAAAAATCAATATGGTTTAACAGATGTATTAAATCTTATTGATGGCGAATTATTTAAAGATGAAGTTGAAAGCATTAAACTAGATGATGAAAAATTCATTGCATTTGTTAAAGAACAAGTATTCCAAGTTGAAGATTTATCTGAACTTGATGCTGAAGATGCTCAAGACAAATGGGATGAAGTTATTGATTCATTAAGAATTACTGGTCTTATTACAAAAACTCAAGCACAAGATAATGACTACACTAAAGAAGATAGTGAAGTTTGGAAAGCAGTAAAAGAATACTACAAATTATCTTATGCACGTGAACAATGGGCTAAAGAAGAATATTTAAAGAAATATTTAGAAAATAGAGAAGACGGCAACTGGTTTGATATGACTAAAGCTGAAAACTCTACTACAAGTATTGAAAAATATTTTGAAGACAACTATACAGGTAGTGTAACTGGTTTATTTGTTCCATTTACATCA
>JAZSIL010000164.1:0-3566 GCA_045533785.1 Bacilli bacterium | reverse complement strand
TAATTAAAGTGCTTTCTAATTTAGAAAAAATTATATATTTTTTTAATAAAAATAACTAAAAAAGGTGTGATTTTTAGCAAAAATAATTAAATTTTAAAATTATTATCTAATTAGTTTACAAATAATTTGAAATGGTGTATATTGTGCTTACCCTTTTTTTTAAAGGTGTAAAAATAGGTAAAAATATGTCAATTTTTGATGTATTTTTTGTAGAATATTTGAAAAATAGTAGACAAGTTTTTTGTCTACTTTTTGTGACGAAATTTAGAGGGAGGAATATATATGGCAAGTAATCAAGTAGTATCAATTTTTTACACAGTGTATTCACAAAAAGATGTTGAAAAGACTTTTGAAACTAGAATTAAAAATCAAACTGTAACACCTGTTACTAATGCTGATGATTATGTTTTTAGAATTGGTTTTGATGGAAGTAGAATGTATTTAGCTTTTGAAGATGATGTAGAACTTATTATTTCTCATCTTGTTGCGATTAGATACTTTTTTAATTTGTATGATGAAAAGAAGAATAGATCTTACACTGGGAAGATTGATAATGTTGTTAAATTCTTTAATGAGGGGTTAAAGTGTTTTAAAGCATTTAATTTTACAGTTGAGTTTGAGTTTACACCTAAAGATATTAAACAAATTATTAAGACAATTGTTAAAAGGAATAATTTAGATATAGAATTTACTGATGAGTTACTTGATTATTTAGTTGTTAATTTTGATAAAGTTAAAGACAAAGGGTTTGAAAAGTTTATTCGTGAATTGACTGCTCAATATGAAGAAGAGAAAACTAACGAAATATTAGAAGATGTTACTAGTATGGAACTTCCGATGGATTGGACAAATATTTATTTAAATGATGAAAGAGCACAAGGGGTATTTGTTGAAAGTATTCCAGATGGACTTGTTAAGTGTTTAAATGTTATTGGTAGAGTTGATATTGAGTATATTTCTTCAATTACTGGTTACAGTTTAAAAGAAGTAATTATTGAACTTGGTGGTGCTATTTATCAAAATCCTTTATATTGGGAAAATTGTTTTTATAAAGGGTATGAAACTGCGGATGAGTATTTATCTGGTAACATTTATGAAAAACTAAAGATTGCGGAAGAATACAATAAAAAGTTTAAAGGATATTTTAAGAAAAACGTTGATGCGTTAAAGTTAATTAAACCTCATGCCGTTGCTAATGGTGAGATTTATATTACGCTTGGCTCACCTTGGATTCCAAGTGAAATAATAGACCAATTTATTGATGAATTGTTTGGTGTATCTTATTATGGTAAGTGTTATGGTCCAAATGCAAGAGAAGAACTAAAAACAATTCATGATGAACTTACTGGCAGTTGGGAAATTCCGTATAAGTCTAGATATCTTCATTATAATGTTGCAGTATCAAGAACTTATGGTACTGCAGAACATAATGCGCTTCATATTTTGGAAAGAACTTTAAATATGCGTACAATCCAAATTACTACTGAAGTAAGAAATGGACTTGAGAAAAAGCGTGTTGTTGATAGAGAACAAACAACTGTTGTTATTGAAAAACAACGTTTATTAATTAATAAGTTTAAAAGTTGGGTTTGGGAAGATCCAAAACGTAAAGAATATCTAACTAAAATATATGAAGAAAAATATTGTTCTAATGTCATTAGAAGATTTAATGGAAATTTTTTAGAATTTCCTGGATTAAATAGTGAAATTAAATTATATGACTATCAAAAGAATTCTGTAGCACGTATTTTATTTTCACCTAATACACTTCTTGCTCATGAAGTTGGTGCGGGGAAGACTTATGTTATGATTGCTGCTGGGATGGAACTAAAACGAATTGGGATATCTAAAAAGAATATGTATGTTGTACCAAATAGTTTAGTTGGACAATGGACAGAGATGTTTAAATATATGTATCCTAGTTCTAATGTACTTTCTATTACTCCTAGTATGTTTACTAAAACAAAGATGTTTGATACGTTAAAGCAAATTAAAGATTGTGATTTTGATGCCATTATTATTCCATATAGCTCTTTTGACCGTATTCCAATTTCTAAAACATATATGATGGAAGTTTTAAAAGCCAAGTTAGAAGAGTTACAAGCTACTACAAAAAAGAAAAAACAAACTAGTCAAGTTAAACAAAAGATCAAAAGTTTACAAGAGGAAATTAATAAACTTGAAACTGAATATATTGAAAATGAAAATGCAGTATACTTTGATGACTTAGAAATTGGTACTTTATTTGTTGACGAGGCTCATAATTATAAGAATTTAACGATTGAAACTAAAATTGTTAGAGTAAATGGTATGACTTCTAATGGTTCTAAGAAATGTGATGAAATGATGTTAAAAATTAGAAGTGTCCAAAAAAATAATAATGGACGTGGAATTGTTTTTGCAACAGGTACACCGATTACTAATTCTCTTTCAGATATATATGTAATGCAAATGTATCTTCAAAGTGGAGAGTTAGCATTACTAAATCTACAAAACTTTGATAGCTGGGTAGGGATGTTTGTTGAAAAAGAATCTACTTTTGAGATTGATGTTGATACGACAAATTTCCGTATTGCAACGCGTTTTTCAAATTATCATAATATGCCTGAATTATCAAATATTTTAGCTAGTGTAATTGATTTTTATAATGTTAATGATTCAGATGAATTGCCAAAAATGAATGGGTATATTGATGTTAAAATACCACAAACTAATGAATTTAAACAATACTTGAAATCAATATCTGAACGTGCAGATAAAATTAGAAGTCATAAAGTAAAAAGAAAAGATGACAATTTATTGAAAGTTACAACTGATGGAAGAAAAGCAGCCTTAGATTTAAGACTTGTTATACCTGGAATGCAATTTTATTTACAATCGAAGATTGCTTATTGTGCTGAAAATGTTTTTAATCTATATTTTAAGTATTATAAAGAAAAGTATGCTCAACTTGTCTTTTGTGATATTTCTACACCTAAAGATGAGTTTAATATATATGATGATTTAAAATATCTTTTAACTAGCTATGGTGTTCCTGCCGAAGAAATAGCATATATTCATGATGCAACAACTGATACAAAACGTAATAGACTATTTGATGATGTTAGACGTGGAAAGGTTAGAATATTAATCGGTTCAACATTTAAACTTGGAACGGGGGTTAATGTTCAAGATAAACTTATCGCTTTACATCATTTAGATATTCCATGGCGTCCATCTGATATTATTCAACGTGAAGGTAGAATTGTAAGACAAGGTAATGAAAATGAAGAAGTGTTTATTTATCGTTACATTACTGAAGGTAGTTTTGATGCGTATTCTTGGCAAATCTTAGAGTCTAAACAAAAGATGATTAATGCTCTTCTTAAAGGTTGTATGACTGAAAGAATGTGTGAGGAAGTTGAAGCAATTGTTCTTAATTATGGTGAGATTAAAGCTTTAGCTTTAGGTAATCCACTTCTTAAAAAACGTGTTGAAACATCTAATGAATTAAATAGATATCGTCTTCTTCAAAAGAAATATTTTGAAACAAGATATGCTATGGAAATAGAATTATCAGATATTCC
>JAZSIL010000035.1:0-2114 GCA_045533785.1 Bacilli bacterium | reverse complement strand
ATGACGTGAAAAAGGCATGCCTAATAATCCTTTTATATCTTTTCCACACCAATAATCAATTAACCATGATTCACTTTCTGCAACTGTATTAGTGTTTCGTATTTTTTTCTTATCAATTTCAGAATAAACCGTTTTCAAATCATCATACTCGATTGACAATAACCAATCATTAGATTCTTCGAATACATTTTTTGCATATTCCCATAGCTCCTCTATTACTAGTGTTTTAGAAAAATCAGATATACTTTCACCTTTTAATTCATTTCCCGTTGTAATAATAGATGAATTCATCTTACATTGATAATCATCTCGAATAAAAATTTGTTGTCTATTATTTATCAATGTATTTAATACAATATCTTCAATTCTAAACACGTGAAAAATAGAATATGCGATCGTTTTAGATTCGTATCCATCTCTATTAAAAAATGGTTGATTTGAATAATCTTCAATAGATAAATCACTCATAGCTTTTTTCCATTCATTAAAAAGAAAACTTCTAAGTGTAATAAGTTTATCAATTCCATCTTTAAATGATGTTTTTTTATTCAATAAAATCTTAACTTCTTTATTTAATTCTGACCACTCTTTATTCATAAACACACCTATAAATTCTAATTTATCTATCAATTAATTATACCATAAAAGCTCAATTTATACTATAAATATGTAAATTGTTAAAAGGTTAGTAATCGTTAAAAAGTAGGGGTAATCGTTAAATTGTTAAAACTTCAAATGTGTTCACTTATTATTTTTGGCTTGTAAAAGTGTCCCTTAAAAAGAAAAAAAGCCCACACAGGGCAAATAAAAGGTGTAACGGTGGGACTTGAACCCCTATAAAAAGAAAAAATCTCGATACGTTAAATTGTATCAAGATTAGTAATCTAATATGGCAACGTTACACAATTTTAATACATTTGCATACCCCTAATTCTTATAAAATGGACATTTTTTTCCTATGCATTGTTTATTCCATGATGAAAACTCACAAGATATGTTGTCTAAATTCATTTTAATTCCATATTTCTTTTCTACAAACTCAACTGCATATGAAAGTGATAAAAAAGCATTTCTTTTACAACATCTAGGTCCACCTATTTCACTCATTCTTTTAATCACTGATGATGTGAATTCCATATTATCTTTATAATAATCATTTGAAGTTAATGGACCTGTTTCATGAATAATGGAAAGAACTGCACCAACTGCTGTAGTAGATCCACAGATACCCCAAAAACCACACATAGCTCCTGGCATCTTTAAAGTGCGTTCTGCTAGCATATCTATTGCTTGATGTACATCAACTTCACCACCAGCATTTTTGTAAGCAACAAGAAAACTAGCTCCATCTAAAAAATGGTGTTCTGGTCCATGAATATTTACAAAATCTTTATGCATAATTGACTTTGCAATTTCGATTGGATTCTTGCTTTTACTCTTTAAAACCTCTCCTTTAATAAGTTTATATTTATCATCTAATGTATATTCCATAATGCCTCCTATTTTAAGTAATTATTTAATAATTCGACTTTTTCTTTGTTAATTGAATAATGTACCCATTTCCAATCTTTCCTAGCAATCACTAATCCATTATCAGTTAATATTTTCATATGATGAGATAAAGTAGATTGATTACAATTAACCATTTCTAATAACTTACAAGCACATAATTCATCATTGGTAATCAATTTTTTTAAAATAAACAATCTTGTTTCGTCACCAATTGCTTTAAACATATTTGCATACTCTTTTAAATCCATATTAAACACCTCTCATATCGATATGTATCAATATTATACATCATCACATCGATACTTGTCAATATGATTGCATTATAAATTCTATTCTTACTAATCAAGATTTCAAAATATACTATAATTTGTTTGTTTTTAGTAATCGTTAAAAGGTTCGTAATCGTTAAATTGTTAGGTAATTGTAAAAAGTTAAAACTTTAAACCGGTTCGCTTATTATTTTTTGCTTGAAAAACAGAGTCTTAAAAGAAAAAAAGCCCACATAGGGCAAATAAAAGGCGTAACGGTGGGACTTGAACCCCTATAAAAAAGAAAAAATCTCGATACGTTAAATTGTATCAAGATTAGTAATCTATAATGGT
>JAZSIL010000217.1:0-8891 GCA_045533785.1 Bacilli bacterium | reverse complement strand
GCGTGGTGTTGAAATAATAAAAATATTATTAAATCATAATTTTGATTCATATATTATTGGATCATCTGTTAGAAATTTATATCTTTATAAAAATATTGAAACAATTGAAATTGTAACAATGGCTACTCCAACAGAAATTCAAAAAATCTTTCCTGCTCTTGTTGCTGAAAAAAATGGGTTTTGTTATTTAAAAGAACATGGTAGATTTATAATATTTACTAAATTTTCTGATAATGATTTAGAGCTATCTAAAAAAATGGCATTAAAGCATTTTAATAAAAAACTTACTTGTGTTTTATGTAATAAATATTTTACTGTTAATTCTTTAGCTTTAACACCTAATCTTGTAATAACTAATCTATTTGATGGTATTAAAGATTTAGATTCAATGGTTATTAAAACTACTGATAAACCTAAAGAAATATTTATAAAACATCCAATTTCAATGTTAGAAGCATTAGTATTAGTAGCTGAACATGATTTTAGTATTGATTCTAAATGTATGAAGGCTCTAACTAAATATTGTTCTCATCTAGAGGATGTTAAAGATGTTGAATTTATAAGAAAGTTTAGACAAATATTAAAAGGACCTTATGCTAAACATGCGCTTGAAATAATTGTAAAACATAAATTGTTTAGATATATAAAAGTATATGATTTAGTAGCTAGAAGACTTAACACACATTATCGTAATTATAGTTTTATTGAACAAGTATGCGTTTTATATTTAGTTTTAGGTTCAATTCCAGATGCATCTTTTATTGGGCGTGAAGATTTAAAGGTTATTACAGAAACAATGACAATTACACAACTTATTATAAATGATAAAGTAACTCCAATGATGGTTTATAATATCGGTCTTGAAAAACTTTTATCTGCTAATCGTATTGCTGTTGCATGTCGTAGCAAATATTCTAGTCAAGAAAGATTAATTAATAAATTATCACGTGGTGCTATTATATATAGTTCTAGAGATTTACAGTTTTCAGAACTTGAAATTATTGAACTTATGAACGGTGAAAGAAGCTTAAGAGTCAAGATTGTTATGAATTTGTTACTTGAAAAAGTTATTAATGGTGAAGTTTATAATCATCATACTATTCTGGCAGATGAAGCTAAAAAAATAATTGAAGACTTATCCGCTATTTTTGATTATAAAGAACCTGAAATTTTACCGGTTATTAATGATGAATATATTGAAAGTTTATTAGCAAAATATAACAAAGAATATGAGTTTTTAATTAGAGTATATTTGAGTGATGAAAAAGAATTATACGATTTATCACCACTTGAAAGAGATGAAATTGAGTTAAGCGCTAAAAAGCATGCGAAAGAGTTTTTATTAGAAACTTCACAATATAGACCGTTAGAAGAAAGGGGACTTATCTAATGATTAAATTTGTTGATATTAAGATTGGTGATGATGTTACTTTTTTTGCGTTAATCGAGAATATGCAAAAAAGATTTACACCAAATAAAAGTGGTTATTATGGCGCAACTTTATCTGATGGTGAATCATCAATTGACGCAAGAATTTGGGATTGTAGTTTAATTGAATCAAGAGATATAAAAGCTGGTAATGTTTATCGTTTTACTGCGCATGTAAATGAGTATGCAGGTAAAGCTCAATATGTTATTAAGAATATTGAAGTTGTTGATGAATCAGAAATAGATGTTTCAAAGTTTTTTAAAACAGCACCACTTTCAAAAGATGAGCTTAATAAAGGAATAAAAAGTTATTTAAAGAAAATTACTAATCCTGTTTTATATAAATTAGCTGTTAATTTAATTGCTAAAGTTGCACCTGAATATTTTGAATATCCTGCTGCAATGTCAATGCATCATAATTTCTTACATGGTCTTGCGTATCATACTTATACAATGCTGCAACTTGCTGAAAAATTATTAGAACTTTATCCTGGTATGAATGCTAACTTACTTTATGCTGGTGTAATTTTACATGATATTGGTAAAACTAAAGAATTAAGTGGTAGTAAAGCTCCTGTTTACACACAAGAAGGAAATTTACTTGGTCACATTGTAATTGGTCTTCAAATGGTTGCTGTTGCTGCAAGCGAAGAAGGTGTTAGTGATACTGAAGAAGTTAAAATGCTTGAACATATGCTTGCTTCACATCATGGTGAACTTGAATTTGGTAGTCCTAAAGAACCAGGCATTATGGAAGCTTATGCTCTTCATTTAATTGATTTAATGGATTCTAAAATGGCTGCTATATCACCTGAAGTGTGTAAGACTAAAAAAGGACAAAGTACTTCACCGATTGGTAGTCTTGGAAGAAAATCATTATACGTTCCAGAAATAGATTAAGAAATGCTGAGTTTTGTAATTTTATACGAAACTCAGTTTTTAAAAAAAAAGGAGAAAACTATGGATAAACTGAAAATTCACTTTTTGAATACTATTTGGAGTGATGCTATAATATTAGAAAAAAATAACCATTTTGCTTTTGTTGATACCGGTAGTAAGTTTTATTATCCTATGATTGAGAATTATCTTTATGAACATAATATTACAAAAATTGATTTTATCATTCTTACACATTTTCATAATGATCACTATGGGAATATTGAAAATATTATTTATAATTTTCAAGTTGATAAATTATATTTAAAAAGATATTATGGTTTAGATGGTACAACTTCGAGTGGTTATTCTTCAAATGAAGAATATATAAAGAATGAATTTAAAAATTACTATGCTATATTAGAGGCTTGTGAGTTAACTCTTACTGATGTTATATTTGTAGATGAACTTGGTTGTAATGAACTAGAAGTTAATTTCCAAGGTACAATATTAGAGTTATATGATATTAAAAATCGATTAAATGATATATATAGTAATAAGGAAAGCAAATATTATCAAAAAAAGGTATTTAATGAAAATTTTAATTGTATAGGCATTTTTATTAGAGAAAAAAATTATAATATTT
Source organism: Bacilli bacterium (assembly GCA_045533785.1). Classification (GTDB taxonomy): domain Bacteria; phylum Bacillota_I; class Bacilli_A; order ML615J-28; family CAG-313; genus UBA1737. The sequence continues at coordinate 5,941 of JAZSIL010000217.1, read as the reverse complement.
TTTTAGGTGCTGATGTAACATGTAGTTCATACGATATTAAAGAAACAAAAGAAATATCTTTACAAATGATAAATAGAGTTTATGAAAAACATAATATAAATTCTATTGATTTATATAAATCTTGTCACCATGGTGGAGATGGATCTAACCCGTTTAAATTATGCTTTTTATTAAAAGCGAAGTATGTTATTATTACAAATACTGCAAAATGGTTAGATAATTATGATTCTTGTGAAAATTTAGAAATAGCAAATAATGATGTAAAGATATTAACAACGGATTATCAAAAATATATATTTACAATAGGTGAAGAAATTAATTATGAAACTATAGAAGAAGAATCACTTTTTATAACACTAAAGAAAAAATAAAACTCCTAAGAGATTTACTCTTAGGAGTTTGTTTTGTTTTATTCTAATTCTTCTAAAGCAGCTTGAACTAAATAAGTTAAATCAGCATGAAGTTTAGCATTGTTTTCTGTAAATTTAACAGAGCTTAATAATTCTTTTGAATTAGAAAGAATTTCTTTATTAACAACTTTAGAACCAGCAACTCTATTAATTGCAGGAGTATAGTAAGTTGTAATTTGAGTACTACAGTTAATAGTAATTTCACGATCATCACTATCTAATTGATATTGTTCATAAATATAAAGTGATGGTTTTTGAGTTTTACCTGAAGTCTTATTTTCATATGCTGTTCTAGCACTTGCTTTAGTTACTGCAAGTTTATAATAACCATTATCAGCATATACAGCACCGAATTTATCAGCAAATTGGTAAGCATTAACTGTCTTAACTTCATCTGTTTTAACATAACGATATACTGGATCTAATGTTTGACCTGTTAATGAAGATTCTGTAAAGTCTACAATATCTTTCCACATACCTTTAACTGCAATTTTAACATTTTCATCAAGAGAAGATGAATTTGTATAAGTTGAACCTGAAATAACTTTAATTCTTAAACCAGCTTGTTTGTAAGCAAACCAAGAAGTATTACTTGCAGATAGTTCATATTCACGAATAACAGTGTTTAAGTTTTCTACAATAGTTTTTTCAGAATCTAATGCTTTAGCAGCATCCCAAACTTTATTTACTAATTCTTGAGCAAGAGTTGCATTTTCTTCAGCAACTTCATCAGCTGTTCCATCTAAATCTTTATCATAGTATACATAAAGACCGCTTGCAGTAGCAGAGAATGATTCTTCATAAATTTCATCATATGCTTCAAGAACTGCTTGGTCAGCTGTAATGTTAGTTAAATGTTTACCAGTACTTGTAGTTAAAATAAAGTGTCCATAGTAATCATTTTTAGCATAAATAATTGGTTTATCTTTGTCGTCAACTGTAGGAAGTCCTTGAATGTCAGCATCACTCCATGCAAGAGTAACAGTAGGAGTAGCTTCGCCATCAACTACTTTAACACCTGTATCATGAGATTCTTTCCATTTACTTGATTTTAGACCATAAGTTTTAACATTTTCAGAATCTGTTAGTACAATAACTTCAACATCGCCTACTTCAGCCATATATAATGCTTTAGTATATAGAGCTAATACATCATCATATAAAGTACCATTGAAATCAACGATAATAGCTGCTTCTTCAGTAAGACCTAAATAATCTCTTAAGAAGTTAGTCCAACCATATGAAGCAGGGTAACCATATGATTCGAAGTCACCTTCTTCAAACGATTCTTTATAAGCATCAATATCTTCTTCAACGTATTCTTGATATTTTTCGTTATCTAAGATTTCACCAGTTGCATAGTTAATAACATTGTTGTGTTTGCTTGTTAATACTGCATATTGTTGAACAAATAATAAAGTAATAACTGCACCATAACGGTTTGTTAATGCATTGAACATTTCATCAACTGTTAATGAACCACCATTCCATTTAGCAACTTCTGTGCTTGAAACGTTAGTTGTTGCTTTAAATGCTTCGTAATCAGTAATGTCTAATGCACTAAATACTGATTCGTAGTTAGATTTATAGTTGATTTCTAAACCTTCAGCAAAAATTTCTAAACCAGCTTCTTGACGAAGTTCAAACATTACACGGTTAATGTTATTTTCATAAGCAGTAGCAGAAGCACCTAATTCTTGGTCAACTAAATAACTGAATAATGCATTCTTTAATTCATCTGTGATTTCAGTAATGTTGTTATCAGCATCTTTTTTAGCAATATATGTTTCGTTATCAGCAAATTTAACTGTGTCATCTTCAGCATATACATAATTAGTTCCAACTTCTTCAGCATACATTAAGAAGAAACGATCAGCATAAGAAATAGGACCTTGAGTGTATTCACCATTTTCCAAGTTAGCAGCTTTGTTTGCAATAGCTGAACTAGAAGAAGAACCTTTGATTTTTAATAAATCAGCATATGTATATTCAGTAGCACCAGTACAATCTTCATTGTAAGTAAGTTTGTACATTTCTTTGAATTTAGCTACAACTTCTTCATTAGTTAAAGGAGTATTTTCATTGTTTTTCCAACCACCAAGAACTGAATCAACATTGATTCCAACTTCTTTCATAGCTTCAGTTGCTTCTTTTTGGCTTTCGAAAGTTACAATAATTAATTTATATGTTTTATGGAAGTTAGCAGTGAAATAAGAAATGTATTCAGCATCTGTGAAGTAAGGTTCTTCATCTTCTTCAAGTTCTTTATCATGTTCTTTAATTTCAGCAGTTAAAACTTCAAGTGTTTTTACATAACGTTTATAGTCTATACGTTAATAACACCTCAGCTCTGTCAGATCATTTTTGCTGTTTTCGTCAACAATTAAACCATTAGAAATCATATCACGTTTAAATGCTTTTTCTGCATCAGCTTTTTCTTCTTCAGTTAATTCTTCAACATCAAGTGTACCATAAATTAAATCAGTCATTTGATCTTTGAAGTCATCTTCTTGATCAGCAGTTAAAACAACATCTTTTAATAATTCTGCATCAATTGCATTTTCTAATTCTTCTAAACCATAACTTTGTAATAGACGGTTGTAAACATCTTGATTAGTAATTTTTAAGTTACCAACTTCAGCAAAAATTCCATTTGATGTATAAAGAGGAACTTGTGAAGGATATTTATATTCGTCTTTTTCTTTACAACTTACAATTGTGAAAATAGAAAGGACAATTAGTAAACAAGGGATAATTCTTTTAAATAATTTTTTCATTGTCTATTCCTCCTATTCTGCATCTGTCTTATCGCATTGAGCAAGTAATAATTCTAAGAATTCTTCAAGTTTTGTAAGACTATTACTATTAGCGAATTTGATATCATTTTTAATTTCAGTTAATTTAGCAACATAGCTTCTTGTAACTAGTGTTCCACCTTCAACAGCAGTTTCAGCTTTTGTATACCATTGATCAATTCTCTTTTGAACATCTTCATCAAGCTTGTAATCTTCAGTATATTTGTCACCTAGTAAATCTTTAAGAGCTTTTTCATATTTAGCAAGTTTAGTTTCTAAGTAAGCTTTTTCTGCTTCGTAAGTAGCAATACTATAACCACTTTCTTTGTAAGAAGCGATATTTTCATCAACTTTAGCGATTTCTTCAACAACAGCATTGTATAATGTTAATGCTCTGTGAAGTTTAACTTCATCTTCAGTAGGTAAATCAACTTTTTCACCTGCACTTAAAACAGCAATCTTATGATAACCATAATCAGTAGCAAATGCTTCACCACCAATAAGAGGTGCATCAAGAGTTTTACCAAGAAGGCCTAAGTCTTTAACTTGTTTCCACATTTTTTCACATTCATCTGCAAATGGTTCCATGATAGAAGAAGAAGAATCGTAAGTTTTAGCTGTTTCAAATTTAACATTTAATCCTTGTAATTTATATTTACCAAAGTAGTTATAATCATAAATAGAAACACCATTATTTTTGCTTTCTTCCCATTCAGTAGGATTGTATTCATAAGCAGCTTCTTTATATAGTGTAACAAGTAAATTCATTTGTTCTGAAAGATTAGCTGCATTTGTTTGATCAGCAACTTCATACATTAAATCTGCTAATTCTTTAGCTAATTTAATTTGATCTTCAGTCCAATTATCTTTTTCTGCTAAAGAAATTTCAGCAGCATTTTCAGCTTTATCATTTGCGTTATAGTCTGTATCAATAGAAACAATTAAGTTAACTACAGAAACACTATACCATTCATCATAAGCTTTTTTCATTTCTTCATTGATTTTTGCAAATGTAGCAAGGTTATCAATGTATGCTTCTAATGCATCAGCATAGATAGATCCGCCATAAGTAGAAGCAGTTAATAATTCTTGATCATTTTCAACTACAAAGTAGTCGTTAATAAATTTCTTCCAACCATATTTAGCTGGGAAGTTAGGAGTAAATCCATAGTATGAAAGATATGAATATGTGAAGTAATCACTTTCAAAATTCTTACGTAATGTTTGAATTTCTGAATTCATTAAGTTCTTATATGATGTTTCGTTAAGAATTTCACCAGTATAAGGGTTATAAATGTTATTTAAAGTTGTATCTGTAATTAAAATATAATTTTCAACTAATGTAGCAATACTGTTATGTGCGTATTTCTTTTCTAAGTTTTCAAATAATGTTTGAGCTTTAATTTCTTTTACACTCTTCTTATTTCCTGCTTCAGTTTGGAATGAAACGATAACATCTTTTTTGTTTTTCTTAGATTTTTTGTATTCATTATAATCTGTTAATTTTAATGTTGTTTCGTAGAAGTATTTATATTCATATTCATATAATGCTTCTAAGTATGAATCAAAGAATTTAACGTTATGGTTGTAACGTTTTTCATATAACATTTCATTGATAGCATTATCAGTTAATAATTCTTCTTTCATTTTTTCAACGATTTCATCATAAGTTTTTTGATCTGCAATAATGTATTTGCCATTATCATCTTTTTTGTTTTCACCATCAGCATTTTTTTCAAATAAATCAGCTTGTTCATGGTTTTCTAATTTTAAGATTAAGAAATAATAGTTACCAATTAGAACAGGTTCATTTGTGTAAGACTTATATGCTTCAGAAGGTTTAGTACTAATAGTTAATTGTGTAGAATTAACTGATAAATAGTTTGCTAAAGTTTCATTAATTTCTTCAGCTTCTTTTTCAGTCCATACAAATTTGAAATCTTCATTATTTAATAATGAATCGCTAAGTTTGAAAGTATAGAATGGATCAACTGTAACAGGGTCAACACTTGTTATTGCATCAGCAACTGATTCGTATTCACCAGTTTCAGCATTTTTCTTACCATTAAGTGTAATTGTAATTTTTCCACTTGATTTAATATCTTTGAAAGAAACTACAAAGTCTAATGTAATATCTAATGTTTCATCATCTGTTGAATCAAATGCTAAACCTTTAAGAACGTTTTCTTCGATTTTACCATATTTTTCATTGCTTACTGACCAAGTGATTGTTGCATCTTCTTGACCATTGATATGAGCTACTGTAGGTAAAGTTACTTCAATACCATAAGTTTTCTTTTCTAATGCTTTTTGAAGAGCTAGAATAACAGCTTGAGCAGTATTTTCTTCTTTTAATACTTCTTGGTAAGAATCATCAGTGATAATTGTTTTACCTTCATTTAAGTAAGCATAAACATCGTTATACATATTAAAGAATGCTTCACAAACTTGTAGATAAGTTAGTTTATCAGAATCTTCAACTTCAGGTTTGTTGTAGTAATCATAAGAAGAACTTACCCAACCATCATTTGAACCAAGTACTTTATCTAAAGTATTGATACCATATTTTTTCATCATAGCAAGTGCTGATTCTTCTGATGTAAATGGAACAAATAAACCAGTTACACTACCTGTATAGTTGTCTTCAAAATATTTTTCAATACTTGTAGTAGAGTTTTCAGCTTTAGTCATATCAAACCAGTTGCCGTCTTCTCTATTTTCTAAATATTTCTTTAA
>JAZSIL010000123.1:0-5901 GCA_045533785.1 Bacilli bacterium | reverse complement strand
CATTTTATAAAATATAAATTATCACAAAAATAACATAAGAAACAGATTTAATTATGTTTCTTTTTATCTTTGACTAAATAGTTAATTTATAGTATAATAAAATTAAAGAAACAAGGAGTTTTTATGAAAAAAATAATTTTAATGTTAATGTTATTTATAATAACAATTTGTATTTATGGTTGCGTTCCAAAAGATGCCTACATTAGTGGAATTGACCAAATAGAATTAGAAAGTTCTACATTATTTAAGTTAGAAAATTATGATAAAGATGATATTTTATGGTCTTCATCTGATAATAGTATTGCTAGTGTAGTAAATGGAATGGTTATTGCAGAAGGAATTGGGGAAGTTGTTATTTATGCAAAAGTTGGAAAGAATACTTTTGAAAAGAAAATTACTGTAGTTAACCCTATTGTTCAAATCATTATACACGGGAAGAATTATTTATATTTTAATGAAGAATATAAGTTTACTTGTACCTTATCAGAAGTTTTAGAAGAAAAAGTAATTTGGTCATCAAGTAACTCAAATATTCTAGAAATAGATAATGATGGTAATGCATTTGCTAAAAAAGAAGGAAGTGTTGATATTACTGCATCAATTTATGGTAATACTTCTACTTTTACTGTAGTGGTAGTTCCTCCTACGATTGATATTACTATAATTGGTAAAAATCAATTAGATTATGGTGAAGAATATACATATATATGCAATTTATCAAAAGAAGTAGATGAAAAAATTATATGGACATCAAGCAATCCTGATATTTTAGAAATAGATGAAAATGGAAAAGTAGTTGCTAAAAATGTAGGTGCTTGTGTTATTAATGCCTCTATTTATAATAATACATCTGAATTTTTTGTAACTATTAATTATCCTAATATTGACATTAGTATTAGTGGTAAGAATACTTTAACTTTAGAAGAAGAATATATTTATACTTATGCTTTATCGAATGAAGTAAATGAAAAGGTTAAGTGGTCATCAAGTAATCCTGATATTTTAGAAATAGATGAAAATGGAAAAGTAGTTGCTAAAAATGTAGGCACTTGTATTATTACAGCATCTATTTATAATAGTGAATCTTTATTTGAAGTAACGGTTACATATCCTATAGTTGATTTAGTGATAACAGGAAAGAATTTATTATATTTAGATGAAGAATATACGTATATTTGTGATTCTAATGTTGATGAAAAGGTTATATGGGAATCAAGTGATCCTAATATTTTAGAAATAGATGATAATGGTAAAGTATTTACAAAAAGTGAAGGAACTGTGATTATTACAGCATCAATTTATGATAGTGTTACTACATTTAGTGTAGAAGTTGTTAAATATAGTTTTAATGGAAGTTTAATTGGTCCTGATGAAGTTAAAGTAGGGAACAAGATAAAGTTAGAAAAAGAAAACTTTAATGATTTATTTCCATATATTTTGAAAGTGAGTGATGAAAGTCTTGCTACTATTTCAGAAGATGGTACTTTAACAGCATTAAAACGTGGTACGGTTGTTATTTATGCTTGTTCTAGTGATGGACAAATGCATGAATTAAAAAAGGTTAAGATTTTAGAAAAAGATTTTACTATTGTTATTGAGGGTCCTAATATCGTTAATAAAGGTGATAGATTTACTATTAAAGCATCAACTAACCCAGAAGATATTGATACTGAATTTAGCTATTCAACAAGCGATGCAAGTATTATTTCTATAAATAGATTTGGTGTTGCAAATGCATTAAAAGGTGGGAAAGCTGTAATTTATGTTACATCTACTTACGATAAAAAAGTTGTATCATCAATTGAAGTTGAAGTTAAATCTGATGCTCCTGATAGTATTAATATTAGTGGAAGTTCAGTAATTGATGCAGGAAGTTATACTAATTTAGAATTAAATGTTGTAGGAGGAGTTAATAAAAACGTAAAATGGACAGTGTCTGATCCTACTATTTTAAATGTATATAAAGGTATTGTTCTTGGATTAAAGGAAGGTACTGCTAAAGTTATTGCAACATCAGTGATTGATGATAGTGTAAATGGTGAGTTAGAAATTACTGTTAATAAAATTAATAAAGAAGAGTATAGTCAAGAAGATATCGATTATGTAAATAGTATTATTAATATGATGACTTTGTCACAAAAAGTTGGTCAAATGTTTTTTGTGGGTTTTTCTGGAACAACAATGTCATCTAGTTTAAATAGCGCAATTGATAATTATAATTTTGGTAATGTAATCTATATGGGAGCTAATTGTACTAGTCCTAACACACTTGCTACAATGTCAAATGATATTCAAAATAAAATGGTAAGTTCAAATTTAGTTCCTGCATTTATTTCTACTGACCAAGAAGGAGGAAGAGTTGCTAGACTAACCTATGGTGGAACACATTTCCTTTCACAAATGGCTTTGTGTGCTACTGGGGATTATAATAATGCTTATTTAGAAGGTGTAGCAGTTGCTAAAGAGTTATTAAGTTACGGTATAAATATGGATTTCGCTCCAGTTCTAGATGTAAACAATAATCCAGATAATCCAATTATTGGAATTAGAAGTTATGCAGAAAATCCTGTTTTTGTTGCACTTTATGGTAATAATGTTATTAAAGGATTTAAAGAAGTTGGACTAGTTGGTTGTCCTAAACATTTTCCAGGTCATGGTAATACTTCAGTTGATTCACACTATGGTTTACCTAAGATTACATCTACATTAGAAGAACTTTATGCAATAGAACTTGCACCTTTTATCAGTGCTATTGAAAATGGTGTTGATTCAATAATGACTACTCATATAATATTCTCAGCGCTTGATGAAGCATATCCTGCGACACTTTCAGAAAAAGTACTACAAGGACTTCTTAGAAATACACTTGGTTATGAAGGATTAATTATTACAGATGGTATGGGAATGGCAGCTATTTCATCACATTATGGAACTCCTGATGTATCAAGCATTAAAGCAATTAAAGCAGGTGTAGATATTTTATTATATACAGGACTTGCTGATCCAAAGACAGCCCATACTGCTATTATTAAAGCTATTAATAATAATGAAATTACTGAAGAAAGAATTAATGAATCAGTTAGAAGAATTTTACTTACAAAACTTAAATATGGAATCATAGATAATTATTTAGTTAGTGATACTGATAGAACAAAAATGTTAGAAGAACATGCAGAACTAAATCTTGCTTTCGCAAAGCAAAGTTTAACACAAGTAAAAGGAACTTTTAATGGCCTTGATAAAAATAAAAAGACATTAATAATTTCTCCAACAACAACACACAGTTTAGGAAGTGGTCTAAGCAGTAATTCTTTAGCTAATTATACTGCTAATTATTTGATTAGTAAGGGACACTTAAATGTATCACATATGACAGTGTCAAATAATATTAGTTCAACTGATGCATCAAATATTTTAAACATTGCTAATAATTATGATCAAATAGTTGTTGCATTTAGTAATGTTAAAACATCCGGATATTCAAGAACTGCAGAGTTTGTTAAAAATTTATGTTCAAAACATTCTAATGTAATTGTTATTGCACTTGATACTCCTTATGATATTTTATCTTACAATAATAATATTAAAAATTATATTTGTGTATATGGTTATCAAATGGTAAGTGTAGAAGCAATATCAATGTATTTAAATGGTGAATTTACTGCAACAGGTGTTTCACCAGTAGAATTTAAGTAGGTGATTATATGATAATTATTATTTCAGGTGCAAGTCATACTGGAAAAACTAATCTTGCCCAAAAGTTATTAGAAAAATATAAATCCCCATATTTATCAATTGATCATTTAAAAATGGGACTAATTAGAAGTGGAAATACTAATCTTACACCATATAGTAGTGATGAGGAACTTATTAGTTATTTATGGCCAATTGTTTGTGAAATGATTAAAACAGCAATTGAAAATGAACAAAATTTAATAGTAGAGGGGTGTTATATCCCATATAATTATAAAGATTTTTTTAGTGATGGATACTTAAAATATATCAAATGTTATTTTTTAGTAATGAGTAGTGAATATATTAAAAATTATTTTACAGATATAATTAAATATGAAAGTATAATAGAAAAAAGGTTAACAACAGATATTACTATGAAAGAATTAATTGATGATAATAATAAGGTATTAGATAATTGTATTAAATATGAATTAGATTATATATTAATTGATAGAAAATATGATGTTGATATAGAAATAGGTGATGATAATGAGTAAAATTGTAGCAATAATACTTGGTAATAGAGTAAATGATGATGGGACTATTACTAAGATTCAAGAAGAACGATTAGAAATGGCAGTGGAAATTGAAAAAGAGTTTAATCCAGATTACTTTATTTTAACTGGTGGGTCACCAAACAAAAAAGCAGGTATCTCAGAAGCAGAAGGCATGTATAATTATTTAATCAAAAAAGGATTTAATAAAGATAAGTTGATTAAAGAGGATCAGTCTCTAACTACTGTTCAAAATGCAATGTTTTCAGTTCCAATTGCTAAAAAACTTGGTGCTGATATAATTATAGTATGTTCATCTGGTTATCATTTTGTTGATCCACAGTATCATGCAATAGACGCTTTCTTAAATGAAGTAAATAAAGAAAATATGAGATTGATGATATATACTAAATAAAGAATTATAAGATTACCTAATTACTTTTTTGATTTCTATATTAAATTAAAAAAATTTTAGGTAACTATTTACAAATGTAAAAAATTATGTTATAATGTAAATGAAGTTATTTGTTTCAATCATATGAAACTCTTCTTCGTTTAAAGAAAAGTCCCGTCTAAGATCAGTTCATAGTTAATAGAGGGACTTTTATATTTTTATTTCTTATCCACTTTTTTCAAGTGATAACTATAAGAAGAGTACACATCCCCTTAGTACATCTAGTGCTATATACGAAAGAAATAAATACCCTCATATATATATTTAGCAAATGACACCAAAATTGCTTTTTTTATTTTTAAAAAAGTCTTCGACAACTATTTACAAATGAATAAATTTATGTTATAATATAAGTGAAGTTATTTGTTTCAATCATATGAAACTCTTCTTCGTTTAGAGAAAAGTCCCGTCTGAAATTAGTTCGTCCTAAATAGAGGGACTTTATATTTTTATTTCTTTTTGTTCTTTTTTCTAGAACACAAGAAACTAATAATTAAGCTAATTAATCTGAATATTTCAGTGATTAACTTAATGATATTAGTAATCATTGCTCCTCCTTATTTTGGAGGAGCACTTTTTTATAAAAATATAATAGTTCATAGTGTATCCTCCTTGTATTTCTTATCCCCTTTTTTTCAAGTGATAACTAGAAGAAGAGTACACATCCCCTTAGTACATATAGTGCTATATACGAAAGAAATAAATAACCTCATATATATATTTAACAAATGATACCAAAATTGCTTTTTTTATTTTTAAAAAAGTCTTCGACAACTATTTACAAATGAATAAATTTATGTTATAATATAAGCGAAGTTATTTGTTTCAATCATATGAAACTCTTCTTCGTTTAAAGAAAAGTCCCGTCTAAAAAAATCGTGGTTTGTAGAGGGACTTTATATTTTTATTTCTTTTTGTTCTTTTTTCTAGAACATAAGGACCTAATAATTAAGCTAATTAATCTGAATATTTCAGTGATTAACTTAATGATATTAGTGATCATTGTTCCTCCTTATTTTGGAGGAGCACTTTTTTTATAAAAATATAATAGTTCATAGTGTATCCTCCTTGTATTTCTTATCCCCTATTTTCAAGTGATAACTAGAAGAAGAGTACACATCCCCTTAGTACATATAGTGCTATATACGAAAGAAATAAATAACCTCATATATATATTTAGCAAATGACACCAAAATTGCTTTTTTTATTTTTAAAAAA
>JAZSIL010000302.1:0-6551 GCA_045533785.1 Bacilli bacterium | reverse complement strand
CTACCATTGTCTTGACAATATAGATCGCGTGTTAAATCATGAATAACGAAAAATCAATAGTTTTATCTATTTTACGTACTAAATGATCTTGTGGTACAAGTTCATCTAGGCAAGCTATTTCTGCTTTGGTTCTATCGGATTTAATAAAATTAGAATTCTTTTCGTTATACATAAGTTGACCCTCTCTTTATATTATATATTATACCACTTTTTGTAATTATTTTCAAATATAAAAAAGTTGACAAACACTTAAGTTTGTCAACAGTCTGACATCCACTAATTAGTGGATGTTTTTTATTTTTTCTTTTGACCTTTCTTAGCAGGTTCTTTTACATTTAATAAAGAAGGATCATAATAAACTTCTAAAATATGAGCAAATTGTGACATTACTTTTGCTGCCTGACCTAAATTTACATTTTCCAATGTTAAACCAATAATATCATCATGAAATTTATCATGAGTCTTTAACACTTTTTTACCCTTTTGTGTAACACTTAATAAAATAACGCGTTGATCCATTTCATCTCTAGTTCTAAGCAAATATCCTTTTTGAACAAGTCTGTTAACACAAGTAGTAAGTGCACCAACTGTTACATGCTCTTTCTTTGCAATAAGTGTCATTGGCTTGTTATTATTTTTATTTACAGTTTCAATAACATGAAGTTCCCCTAAAGCAAGATCAGGAATAAGCTTTCTATCCATAGTTCTATCTTCAATTACATTCCCCATATTAATTACAAAATCAAATGCTTCACATAATTGTTTATAAAGAATCTTATCCTCTTTACTAAGTTCTTTTTGCTTCTTAGGAGTTGGACGAACTAAAACCTCTGGTTCTTTTTTTGGAACTTCAATAGTTAGCTCTTTAGAACTTTTTTTCGGGATTTTAGTTTTCTTTTTAGGTTCCTTTTTAGGTTCTACTATTTCTACCTTCTTAACTGGTTCTTTTTTAGGAGTTTCTTTTTTTCCAGCTGATACAGCTTTACCAGTACGAGGGTCAATCTTAGTAGGCGTTTTTTTCGATGATGTTTTTACAGTTACTTTTTTAGAAGCACTACTAGTTGTACTTTTTTTAGTAGCTGTTTTAGTAGCTGTAGTTTTCTTTGCTGGAGTTTTTTTAGTTGGTTCTACTTCTTTTTTAGTTGTTGTCTTTTTCTTATTTTCATCTTTTTCTGCAGCCATAATTTACTCCAATTTTAAATAAAGTCTGACCAGTTTGGATCATCAATTTTATATGTAATAGTTTGATCTTCGATTGTGTATTTTTTACTATCAATCTCTTCGCCATTTACAACTAATTTACATTTTCTTGGTAAATATTCTTTATTAGTAATTTCAATAGTAACAACAACATATTGTAAATCGTTACTATTTTTAATCGAAACAGTATACCAATTTGCATCATCAACTTTTTCAACAGTAACTTTTTTTGCGTCAACATTTAGATTAATTGTACCTTTTTTTAAACTTTCATCTGTTGAATTACATGATACAGCTAGAAATAATACAAATAAACATATAATATATAGAACTTTTTTCATATTAATACCTCTTTTCTTTTTTATCATTATAACATATTTTTAATTTAAAAGCAAAAAATATTACTTTTAAACTAATTTTTTTAATAAATAAAAAAGTCAATAATGGATAAAACCACTATTGACTAATTTAAAAAGTTATTATTTTAAATTTGCTTCAATGCATTTAACTAAATCACCAACAGTTTTAACACCTTCAGCAGCTTCATCATCTACTTGAAGATCAAATTCTTCTTCAATTCTAACGATAATTTCAACAGCATCAAGTGAATCAGCTTCTAAATCTTCAACTAGATTAGATTCCATAGTGATTTTGTCTTCTGAAATGTTTAATTCTTCAGCAATAATTTTTTTAACTTTTTCGAATACCATAATTTAAATCTCCTTATTTTATTATTTTCTACCTAAATGTGGTCTTTCTTTAACTGCGAAAGGTAATTCAGGCATTTTTTTGCGCTTGTTTTGAGGTTTTTGTGGAGCGCGTTTAACTTCAGGTCTAGGTTCTTTAGGTCTTCTATTATTTGGTGTTCTTGCTTCTCTTGGTGCAGGTTTTGGCGCTTCTGGGTCAATCATAGTAAGTTGTAATCTTTCTTTCTTAAGATCTACTTCTAATACCCATACTTTAACAATTTGTCCAACATGAACTGCATCAAGCGGATGCTTAATAAATCCTGATGACATTTTAGAAATATGTACTAAACCATCATCGTGTAAACCACAGTCAACAAATGCACCAAAGTCAGTAACATTTCTAACTGTACCTTGTAATTCCATACCAACTTTTAAGTCTTCTAGATGAAGAATATCACTCTTTAAAATAGGAGCTTCAATCACATCACGTGGGTCACGTAAAGGACTACAGAAGGCATCTAAAATATCTTTAATAGTATATTCACCAATATTTAATTCTTCTTGTAATGCTTTTAATTCTTCAGGTGTAATAGCTTTAACTTTTTCAACAAGTTCAGCTTTACCTAAATCAGCAGATGAGAAACCAAGTTTTTCTAAGATTGCACGTGCAGCAGCATAACTTTCAGGATGAATACCAGTCATATCAAGTGGTTCATTACCATCAACGATACGTAAGAAACCGATTGCTTGTTCTAATGCTTTAGGACCAACACCTTTAACTTTAATATCTTCACGATTGTCAAAACGACCATTTTCTTCACGATGAGCAACAATCTTCTTAGCAGTACCAGCATTAAGCCCTGCAACATATTTAAGAAGAGATGGTGAAGCAGTATTAATATTAACACCAACTTGGTTAACAGCTGTAGTAACAACGAAGTCTAGGCTTTCAGCAAGTTTGCTTTGAGTAACGTCATGTTGATATTGGCCAACACCGATTGATTTTGGATCAATTTTAACAAGTTCTGCAAGTGGATCTTGAAGACGTCTTGCAATTGAAATTGCTGAACGTTCTTCAACTGAGAAATCAGGGAATTCATCACGAGCAATATCAGATGCTGAATAAACAGATGCACCAGCTTCATTAACAATAATATATTTAACTTCACGTCCAAGAGCATCTAATTGTTCTTTCATTGCTGAAAGAGTTCCAGCAACAAATGCTTCAGTTTCACGAGAAGCAGTACCATTACCCATAGCAACAACTTCAACATTATGACGAAGAACTAAATCTTTAAAAATTTCAACAGCATTAGCATAACGTCCTGGTGGAACAACTTCATCTTTACTCTTTTGGTGAGGATACATAACACTCTTTTCAAGAAGTTTTCCTGTAGCATCAACAACTGCTAACTTACATCCTGTTCTAAACGCAGGGTCAACACCAAGAACAGTTTTGCCTTTCATTGGAGGTTGTAATAAGTAGTTTCTTAAGTTTTCACCAAAGATATGAATAGCTTGATTTTCAGCTTTATCTTTTAAATCACCACGAATTTCACGAACAATAGCTGATTTAATTAATCTCTCATAAGCATCTTCACATGCTTCTCTTACAAGAGGAGCAGTAATGCTTTCTGCAACTGTGATTTTATCTGAACAAATGTAGTTAAGTACTGTTGCGTAATCTTCAACAAGTTCTACTTTAATAACTTTTTCAGCTTCTGCTCTATTGATAGCTAGAATTCTATGAAGTTTAACAGTCTTGATTGGTTCAGAATAATCATAATACATTTCATATACTTTCTTTTCATCAAGAGTTGCATCTTTAACTGTACACTTGATACTAGCATTCTTTTCAAAATAATCACGAATCCATGAACGATAATGAGCATCATCAGAAACGATTTCTGCAATAATGTCCTTTGCACCTTGAATAGCTTCAGCTGTATTCTTAACAATAAGACCTTCTTTTTTCATTGCTTCTATTTCTTCATCAGTCTTACCTTCAAGATTAGTAACATATTTAGCTGCTTCAGCTTCTACATCACCTTCTAGAGGGAATGATAATAAGTATTCTGCAAGTGGATCTAAGCCTTTTTTCTTAGCATCAGTTGCACGAGTCTTTTTCTTTTCCTTAAATGGACGATAAATATCTTCAATTTCAGCAAGTTTAGTTGCCTTAATGATAGCTTCTTTTAATTCAGGAGTAAGTTTACCCTTTTCTTCAATAAGACGCATAACGTCTTCTTTTCTTTGAGCAAGCTTTTGACCATAATCCCATTCAGTATAAATAGCTCTAATTTGCTCTTCATCTAACCCGCCTGTAACTTCTTTACGATAACGAGCGATAAATGGTACTGTTGCACCACCTTCAATTAATTGTAACACAGCTCTAATTTGAGAAATTTTAACGTTTTGTTCACGAGAAATTTTCCCAAGAAGGGCGTCATTAATATAATCGTTTTCCATTTTAACCTCCGTTTATTTATAATGTAATTTTTGTTTGGTATTTTCTGAAGTGTTAATATGTCAACGGTTTTTCCATCACATACGAACATAATAAGAATAATAAAACTTTCCAACACAATAGATGTCCAAAAAACATCCTTAGATATTATACCATAATTGATATATTTTTTCAACTACAATTATCTTTTATTTTTACAAATCTATTTTAAAAAAAGCCTTAGAAAAATTCTCTTAAGGCCTTAATTATTTGATAAAATAAATAATTAACTTGTCTTTTTCTTACTTCATTACGAGTACCTTTTTCATGTTTTTCAAGTTCAATTATTTCTTTTTTTCCATTAATATTTAAAATAATACAAGCGTTATAACTACCATCACCAGCATGATAAATAGTTCCACCAGCAAGGCCTGTAATACTAACACTAATATTAGACTTAGAAATTAATGATAATCCTTTTGCCATTTCATAAGCTGTTTCTTTTGAATAAACAGAAAACTTTTCAATTGTATTTTTACTTACTCCTAAAATTTTCTTTTTAGCATCATCACTATAAGTTACATAACTTTCGTTAATAACATTAGATGCACCACTGACATTAATTAATGTTGCAGCCATTAATCCACCAGTACAACTTTCAGCAAAACTGATAGTTAAATTATGTTTTAATAATAATTCAACTAATACTTCTTCTATTGTACTAAATCCTTCTGAAATAATAAATACTTTATTAAGTTTTACAAAATCATTAATATAACTTTTAAATAATTCTTTATTACTAGTTTTACCTATAATATAATAACTATTAATATTAAAATCACTTTTTTTAATTACTAAAATATCATCAGAATGATTATAATGAACTTTATTATCATCTATTGTATTAATAACGCGCACTAAATACCCATTATTACTCAGATAATTTATTGTTTGATTAAGTGTTGAAAAAAGTGGAATTTTACTATTTAAAAAATTATTTAGTAAAAGTTGTAATTTATGCATTAAGTATTCTTCTTTAGTAATAGAATAATGTTTCACATTAATCCACCCATGTTTATCAGTTAATATCTCAGCATTATAGTTAAATCTAAATCCACATTTAATCATTACAGCTCCTGAAGCTGCATTTTCAACCATATGTTCTGCTTCAACAACTTTATAATTTTTATTATTAAATAAATCATCTAAATAGGCATCTAAAACTTCTGTCATAACTCCTTGATTCCAGTATTTTCTTGATAAACAATATCCAATTTCACAAGCTGAAAAATCAGCATTTTCTTTAACATTAGAAATGGCACCAATAACCTCATTAGTTGCTCGATCACATATTGCAAGATCTGTTTTGTTTGTATCAATTAAATATTGAATAAAAGATTTTGACACTTCAACATTACGATGAGATTGCCATGTTAAATACTTTGTAACTTCATCGTCACTTGCCCAATTATTAAACATAGCAATGGCATCAGTTATTTTAAATTTTCTTAAATAAAAACGCTTTGTATTAATCATTTTAAGATACCTCTTATTTACTATTATACTATACTTTAATACTTTTGTAAACTTATTAATTTCTTTTTTATTTAATTTTTGCTATAATAATAAGGAAAGGAGCGGACTATGAACACAATTGGAAAAGATGTTATTGTAGAACAAGAAATTAATAAAAGTAGTTTTATCACTTATTTAAAACTTGTAACAACACCAACTGAAGCAAAGGAATATATTAAACAAATTAAAGAACTTCATCCTAATGCAACACATCATGTAACAGCATATCTTGTTGGTCCAACTGGTGAACATGGTCATGCTAATGATGATGGAGAACCAAATGGCACAGCAGGACTACCAGTACTAGATGTATTCAAAAAAAATGACATTACAAATTTTGTATGTATTGTTGTAAGATACTTTGGTGGCATTAAACTTGGAGCAGGAGGACTAGTTAGAGCTTACTCTTCTTCTGCAAGCCTTGCCTTAAAAGAAGCAGGGATTTCTCCAATAATTAACTATCAAACATTAGAGCTAATTTTTAACTATGGATTTATGAATATCATTGAAAACAAACTTAAGAAATATGAAATTATCTCCAAAGATTTTACTACTAATGTAACACTAACAGTTAAAATCCCTGAATCAGATGTTACAAGTTTAAAAGATATTTTAATTAGTTTAACTAATAATCAAATCAT
>JAZSIL010000282.1:0-5212 GCA_045533785.1 Bacilli bacterium | reverse complement strand
ATTGCAAATGCGTTAACAAATATCGGAGATTATGCATTTACGAATTGTAGTAGTTTAACAAACATTGAAATTCCAAGCAGTGTAATAAATATAGGATCTAGGGTATTCTTTGGATGTAGTAGTTTAACATATAATATATATGACAACCCAAAATATTTAAGAAATAAAGATAACCCATATTTAGTATTAATTGAAGTTTTAGATAAAAATATAAAGTATTGTCAAATAAATGAAAATACTAAATTTATTATGGGTGAATCATTCTCTGGATGCAGTAGTTTAACAAGTATAACAATTCCAGATAGTGTAACAAGTATTGGAGATAATGCATTCTCTGGATGCAGTAGTTTAACAAGTATTACAATTGCAAATGGGTTAACAAATATCGGAGATTATGCATTTAGGAATTGTAGTAGTTTAACAAGTATAACAATTCCAAATGGTGTAACAAGCATAGGGCTTGCGTCATTTCTTGGGTGTGCTAGTTTAATAAGTATAACAATTCCAAGTAGTGTAACGAGTATTGGTCCCCAAGCATTTGAAGGTTGTAGTAGTTTAATAAATGTATATTATGAAGGAAGCAAAGGAGAATGGAAAAAAGTTATAATATATCCTAGTAATTTGGATTTAATTAATGCCACTATTCATTTCAATGTTAATTAGAGTGTAATTATAATTTGATTGTTTTTGTAACATTGCTTTAGATAAAATAATATTATAATTAATATTGAGTTAGTAACTAAAAAATATGGTTTACTAGCTCTTTTTCTTATAAATAGTTAAATAATTATTTCCTATATAAGTATGTTTAAATTTATATAATTTTTACCAATTATATAAAAATTGGATATATGTCTTGCATTTTTTTTAACAATTTGATATAATATATCCGGACGTATTATAGTGTTATTATATAATCGTAATAAAAAATCGGAGGTTAATTTATGGCTCATTTACAAGCTCATGCTGAAAAGCAAATTATTGAAATTATTTCAAGATACAAAGATGAGAAGACTCCTTTAATGATGATCTTAAGTGACATCCAAAAGGAATTTGGTTACATCCCTCTTGAAGTACAAGAATTAGTGTCTGAACAAATCGGAGTACCTGTTGCAGAAATTTATGGTGTAGTTACATTCTATTCATTTTTCTCACTAAATCCAAAAGGCAAATATGTTATCGGTGTATGTCTTGGTACTGCTTGTTACGTTAAAGGCGCACAACAAGTTATCGATAAGTTCTCTGAAATTTTAAATATTAAAGCTGGTGAAACTACAGAAGATGGTTTATTCACTCTTGAAGCATTACGTTGTATTGGTGCTTGTGGTATTGCTCCTGCATTATCTATCAATGGTAAAGTTTATCCAAAAGTTGCAGTATCTGATGTTCCAGCAATCATTGAAGAATACAAAAAAATGGGAGGTGCAAACTAATGCTAAATAGTAAACAAGAATTATTACAAAAGATTGAAGTTTGTACTGAACAAATTAATGACAAGTTCTCTGGTAAAGGTGGAAAACGTTCAATCGTTATTTGTGGTGGTACAGGATGTTTATCAAGTGATGCTCAAGCTATCCTTGAAAAATTCCAAGAATTACTTCCTGCTAAAGGAATCGATGCTAAAGTATCTGTTAACCAAGTAGGTTGTTTTGGTTTCTGTTCTCAAGGACCTTTCGTTAAGATTTTCCCTGAAGACACTTTATATCGTGGTGTTCAAGTTTCTGACGTTGAAGAAATCGTTGAAAAAGATTTAATTAATGGTGAAATCGTTGAAAGACTTCTTTATGTTGACCCTGTAACAAAAGAAAAGATTCAAAAACAAGATGACATTACTTTCTATAAAAAACAAGTACGTGTTGCATTACACGGTTGTGGTGTTATTAATCCTGAAGATATTGATGAAGCTTTAGGTTATGGCGCTTATAAAGGTTTATTAAGAGCTTTAAATATGACTCAACAAGAAGTTATTGATGAAGTATTAGCTGCTGGTTTACGTGGTCGTGGAGGCGGTGGTTTCCCTACTGGTAGAAAATGGCAATTTGCTTTAAATCAAAACTCTGCTGAAAAATATGTAGTATGTAATGGTGACGAAGGTGACCCAGGTGCATTCATGGACCGTTCAATCTTAGAAGGTAACCCTCTTGCTGTTATTGAAGGTATGGCTATTGCTGGTTATGCAATTGGTGCTCAAAATGGTTATTTCTATGTTCGTGCTGAATATCCAACTGCTGTTGCAAGACTTCGTAAAGCTATTCAAGAAGCTAAAGCATTAGGTTTATTAGGTGAAAATATTTTAGGAACTGGTTTCAGTTTTGATGTTCATATTCGTTTAGGTGCTGGTGCATTCGTTTGTGGTGAAGAAACTGCATTATTAAACTCAATTGAAGGTAAACGTGGTATGCCACGTCCAAGACCTCCATTCCCAGCTGTTAAAGGTTTATGGCAAAAACCATCTATTATTAACAACGTTGAAACACTTGCATGTGTTCCATACATCTTAAGAGAAGGTGCTGAAAAATTCGCATCTATGGGTACTGAAAAATCTAAAGGTACTAAAGTATTTGCTCTTGGTGGTAAAGTTAATAACGTTGGTCTAGTTGAAATTCCTATGGGTACTACTGTTCGCGATTTAATTTTCGAAATCGGTGGTGGAATTCCTAATGGTAAACAATTTAAAGCTATCCAAACTGGTGGTCCATCAGGTGGATGTTTAACTGCTAAAGATTTAGATACTCCAATCGACTTTGATAACTTAGTTGCACTTGGTTCTATGATGGGTTCAGGTGGTGCTATCGTTATGGATGAAGACAACTGTATGGTTGACGTTGCTAAATTCTATATGGAATTTATTTGTGATGAATCATGTGGTAAATGTTCTCCATGTCGTATTGGTACAAAACGTATTCTTGAAATTCTTGAAAAGATTACAAAAGGTCAAGGAACTTTACAAGATCTTGCTGATCTAGAAGATTTATCAGAAGCAGTAAAAGCTAACTCACTTTGTGGTTTAGGTCAAACTGCTGCTAACCCTGTATTATCTACAATGCGTCAATTCAAAGATGAATACATTGCTCACGTAGTTGATAAACAATGTCCTGCTCATATTTGTAAAGATTTAATGCAATATTATATTGTTCCAGAACAATGTAAAGGATGTTCTAAATGTTCACGTGTTTGTCCAGTTGGTGCAATCTCTGGTGTAATTAAACAACCATTTGTTATTGATCAAGAAAAATGTATTAAGTGTGGTATGTGTATCTCTTCTTGTCCATTCCATGCAATCATTAAGAAATAATGGAGGTATAATCTAATGGCAAAAATTAATATTAAAATCGAAGGTGTTTCTTATCAAGTTGAAGAAGGCCTAACAATTTTAGAAGCTGCAAGAGAATGTGGTTATGAAATCCCTTCATTATGTAGCTTTAATCATGGTGAATGTAGCTTAGCTTCTTGTCGTGTTTGTTTAGTTGAAGCAACAGGTGCAAGAGGATTAGTTGCATCATGTGTATATCCAGTTGCAGAAGGTATGGAAATTAAAATTTCTTCTCCAAAAGCTGCTGCTGCTCGTCGTTTAAGTGTTGAATTATTATTATCAAACCACTCAATGAATTGTCAACAATGTGAAAAGAATGGTCATTGTGAATTATTATATGTTGCCCAAATTACAGGTGCAAGAGAAGGTAAATTCCAAGGTGAAAAAACTCCAGTTACAATTGATCAATTAACTCCATCAATTGTTAGAGATACTTCTAAATGTATCTTATGTGGTCGTTGTGTAGCTCGTTGTCAAGCTGCTCATGGCACAGGTATTTTAGGATTTGAAAAACGTGGTTTCAATACTATCGTTGCTCCAGCAGATAATAGAAGTTTTTCTGAAAGCCCATGTATTCTTTGTGGACAATGTGTTAGCGTTTGTCCAACTGGCGCTTTAATGGAAAAGAGTGATATCGATAGAGTTGATGAAGCTAAAAAAGCTGGTAAATATTTAGTAGTTCAAACAGCTCCAGCTGTTCGTGCTGCTTTAGGTGAAGAATTCGGTATGAAGATTGGTACACCAGTTACTGGTAAAATGGTTGCTGCTTTAAAACGTTTAGGTTTCGATAAAGCTTATGATATTAACTTTGCAGCTGACTAAACAAACATGGGAGAAGCTACTGAATTATTATCAAGAATCCAAAATGGCGGTGTATTACCAATGATTACATCATGCTCACCAGGTTGGGTTAATTATGCTGAATATTATTATGGAGATCAATTAGATCACTTATCAAGTTGTAAATCTCCTCATCAAATGCAAGGTGCAATTATTAAATCTTACTTTGCAGAACAAAAAGGTATTGATCCAAAGGATATTTTCGTAGTATCAATCATGCCTTGTACTGCTAAAAAAGCTGAAGCTGCTCGTGATGAATTCAAACATGATGGTATCACAGATGTTGATGCAGTATTAACTACTCGTGAATTAGCTAAATTAATTAAACGTAGTGGTATCAACTTCAATAAATTACCAGATGAAGAATTTGATCAAGATTTATTAGGTGAATACACTGGTGCTGGTGTTATCTTCGGTACTACTGGTGGTGTTATGGAAGCTGCTTTAAGAACTGCTTACTATGTATTAACTGGTAAAGAACACGAAGCTGTTAAATTTGAAGCTGTTCGTGGTATGGAAGGAATTAAAGAAGCATCTATCAATATTAATGGTCAAGAATTAAAAGTTGCTATCGCAAGCGGAATGCGTAACGCAAAAGTATTATTAGACCAAATCAGAGAAGGTGTAAGCCCTTATACATTTATTGAAATCATGGGATGTCCTGGTGGATGTATCAATGGTGGTGGTCAACCATTTGTTAAACCACAATTCTTACCAAATGAAGAATTAGACATTTTAGATACATATAAAGAAAAACGTGCTGCTGCTTTATATTCTGAAGACGAAAGACTTGCTCTTCGTCAATCACACAATAACTCACAAGTACAAGAATTATATGCTAAATATTTAGGCAAACCTAATTCTCACCGTGCTCATGAATTATTACACACTACTTATAAAGCAAGAGTAAGATTCCCTCAAAAATAATAAATGAGAAAAAGAGTCCAATTACTTGGACTCTTTATTTTTTATTAAATTGTGGAGATAGTAATATCAGTTGCTTTTTAAAGATAAAAAGAGTATAATAGTTATTGGATATGTGAATTTATATATAAAAAG
>JAZSIL010000069.1:0-2665 GCA_045533785.1 Bacilli bacterium | reverse complement strand
ATTTTTATCATAATATTTACTATCTATAAGAAAAAATGAGAAGATTATCTTCTCATTTTATTTTTTTAATTTTAAATAATTATCTTTTACAATAAACTCTGTATTATTTAAAACAACATATTTAATCAATTTACCAAACTTATCGCTTGCTGTTTGAGTTAAAGCTTTGATACCGAAGAAGTTTGCAAGAATATGCGTAATATCATCATACTTAATACTACCTTGTAATTCTAAAATATCTTTCATAGCTACTTTAATTTCACAAGCAGGAATTTCTGTAATATCTCTTTGTGCATTATTAGAAATACGATAATAATCAATATCACTTTCTTTTGTACCTTTAGGGAAATATATTACTTGCGTAAGTTCAGGTTTTTTATCTCTAGCTACGGCACTTAAATGTTTATCGAATAAACGTTTTACCCTTGCACCAGCTTTTGATACTCCAATTAATTCTTTAAATCTTTCAAGTAATAATGTATAAGCTATAGGACCTTCAAAATCAATAATATTAGTAAGTTCATTTACAATTCCTTTTTGAACATATTCTTCAATCATTGCATCATAATTAAAATGAATGTTGAAGTTATATTTTACATATGGTTTAGCTTTTTTATAAACATCAACAACTTCTTTTTCAAATACAACATCAATAGAATCATCAATGACATCGATAATGGCATTTTTCTTGTCAATTGCCTCAATAATCATATTTAACACTTGTTCTTTGTTTTTGATATAATCAATTGAATATATATTAATAATATTCCAATCTAATCTTTGTAATGTTCTAATTTGAACACAGTTTCGATCTCGGCAAGTAGATTCTCTAGCATTTACACCACCATCACAAATGATACCTAACACATAATTTCCACTTACATCTTTTACACAAAGATTAAGTTTTAATTTTGAATCTCCCACTAATATATCAGAATCAATTCCACGTTTTAATAATTCTTCTTGAATTTCTTTTTCAATTCCCATATGAGGGATAAATTGATGTGCATTCTCCATAATTAAACTTGACATACCAAATTCAGCATAAATTAAGAATTCTCTTAAAACTTCTGCACCTCTATTTTTTGTCTTAAAGGTATTAATATCATGGCCATGGATTGAAGCAAATACTTTCATTTCAACCTTTGAACGAGTTACCGCAACATTCAATCTTCTTTCACCTTTTTCAAGAGATAATGGTCCAAAATGAAGATGGAATTTTTTATCTTTATTATAACCAAAACCAACTGAGAATAAAATGACATCTCGTTCATCGCCTTGAACATTTTCTAAGTTTTTAACAAACAACTTATCTTTATTAGATTCATTAATTTCATTAAACTTAGGATTGTTTTCAAATAACTCATTAATCTTTTCAAGAATTAATTCTTGTTGTTTCATATTAAATGTAATAATACCAATTGATTTCTTACAAAGTTCAGGATCTTTAAATCTTCTAATAACTTCTTTTACAATAGCAGATGCTTCCTTTTCATTTACACCTGAATCATATACCCCACCAACATATTCAAAACTAACTCTTTGATTTGAGTTATCAGGTGAAGGGAATGTATATAATGAATGATCATAGAACATGTTATTAGAAAAAGCAATTAATGATTCATGCGTACTACGATAATGCCATAATAATCTATTTCTAACCATTCCAAGTGCTAAACTATCATCTAGTAAACTTTCTAAATCTTCAAAATTATTTCCAATTTCAGCAATTTCATTGTTACCAATAATAGTTTGGAAGAACGTTGTTGGAGGCATTTGTTCAGGATCCCCCGCAACAATTAACGAATTTCCTCGCGAAATAGCTCCAATAGCTTCACATGTAGGAATTTGACTAGCTTCGTCAAAAATAACTATATCAAATTTTTCACTATCTAAACTTAAATATTGAGCAGCACTCATTGGTGACATTAGAAAACAAGGACAAATTTTTCTAATTAATTTACCGTATTCAATTAATATATTTCGAATAGTTGTTTTATGTCCACCATTTTTAATACATCTTTGAAGTCCATAAATTGCGGTAGACTTAGCATAACCAAAATTATTCACTGGATAATTTTTAGTAATCTTACTTGCAGTTTCCATAATAATAAGTTCAGTATATTGATCAAGTAACTCATTATATTTTCTTATCGCATTATCAAATAATAAACCGCTAAATTCGATAAAATAATAATCTTTAAAATATTCATTTATTAATGCATAATTATAACATGCAGTAAAATGACTATATAAATCATTTAATGAACATTTACCTTCTTTATAATATGATATAAATTCATCCGGTAAAAAAGCATTATTTAATTCATCAAAACATTTGTTATATAAAGAAACACCTTCAAATCTACTGATTTGTTCTTCCATCATACAAACAATTCTTTCATATAATGAATAAGCATTTTTTTCATTTCTGAACGTAAACTTATTTAAATTAAGTTCAAAATTATCGACTAATGTCTTTTCAGAAACTAAATATGCGTTATATACTTCGATTGTTTTTTGAATCTTATATTTTGCATGATCATTAGTATTAATTTCACTACTAATATTCTTAAATGAAGTAATTATATTGAAAACATTATCTTCAAGAGCATTTTCATAATTTAATGTATCTAAATATTGTTTGAATAGATATGTATTATTA
>JAZSIL010000231.1:0-4509 GCA_045533785.1 Bacilli bacterium | reverse complement strand
CTTGTGTAATATACTCGAAAATTAGTAGGTATTTCTTTTATTGCTTCCATATATTATTAATTTATATCAGTATTTATAGAATGTTCGTTAGTTTCTCTAATATTAGCTAATAAATCTCTTTTGTAAATAATATCTTTAATTTGACCTATCATGTCTTCGCTTAAAAGAAATTCATTATTTCCTAGCATAACTTCAAGTTCTGTAGTGATTCCATTAGATATATCTATTTCGTTAGGATGTTCAAATGCAGACTCTATAACTATTTTATTAAACATTATAGCTTTATTGTTTGCAGGAAATACATAAACATAACCGTTTATATAATCATAACAAGGAGTTGCACATAAACCTGGAACTTTACTTACAAATCTTGCTGTAGTTTCTTTAATAAAAGGTATTTCTTTATTAGTTTTAAAACCTACAGTAGATATTCTATTAAAAGGTAGATTATTTACTAATCTTATAGCTCTAGGAACTATATTTTCTGTTCTTTTTATTTTAGTAATATCATCTACATTTACACCTTCTGGTAGTTCGATATCACCATCATTTACATCAATTAAAGATACTCTAAACCTTTGTGTTAATACTTTATCTACATAATTATGATTTTCATAACTTCTACGTATAAGTTCATTTCTAGTTTGAAGTATAATTAATTTAATATTTTCTCTAAGTGCGTAATTATTAGGATAACCAACACTATGAGCAATTTCAGATACTAATGAATTAATACTTGCCATAATATAAATATTAAAATAAGTTTTTACTAGAACCCCTGTAGAAGAGATACGAAGACTAGCATTATAAGTATATTTAATGTATCATCATTTATATCTCTTCTACGGGGGGTGTTATTTAGTTGATTTTTCTATTGTATACAAATATATTATTTTTAATTGATATAATTTATCGACATTTAAATTATCGTTCGTTATATGGAAGATAATTGGTTGAAAATACGATAATTTCGGCTTTGTTTTTGATAAGTTAAAGTATAAATTTTTATTATCTACATCATTGGTATCAACATTTTCATACCAATATATCCAACAGTATACGCTGGAGGCTCTCCTTTATCTTCTATATTATAAGCTTTAAGCATAGATTGTTTTACATGTTCAGCTTCATGTATTATAGAATTTAGATAATCATTATAGCTAAAATGATAATTAAATAATACAACACTTTTATGTTTTCCTATATTACTAACAGTTACAGCTTTACCATTTTTAAAATTCATAGTTTTATAAATATCATCAATAGCTCTATTACTGCAACCATTTTCTTTCAAATCTTTACTTATTATATGAAAAAAGTTATAATCTATATTATAATAGACTATAACTTTCCAATAATGTTTAATATTAATAACACATTTAAACATAACATTTTAAATAAAATCATCCCATGGAATAGCAACACCTAGCCACTTCATATCAGCAATCCATCTATTAAACATTAAACCTTCACAACCATCTGGATCATCTAGTGTTTCTTTAATATACATAGCTAAATGTTGTTTAGTAGGAACACTACCTTCATAATAATCAGCTTTACACATATTAGCTACATAAGTTATATCTTCTAATTGAGCATATTTAACTTTAATTCCATAAGCTCTTAGAAGTTCTTCAACTTGACCTTTTTCAAAAGGTTCTATATCTTTTTCTTTACCATTTTCATCTGTTTTATACATTTGAGATATAGCAAATTCACAACATTTTTTATTAAAATGAGGACCATTATGAGAAAGATATATAGATAATGCTTCAGGCATTATTTCATAAGCTGTAAAATTTTCTCTATTTTTCATAATATTATAATTAAAAAGGGTAGCGATGCAATCACTACCCTTAGGTTAATATTAACGACGCATTCTACGATATTGACTACCACTCATGCGTTCATTTCTACGCATACGTCTATCGTCATCATCACGATCATAATCATCATCACGATAATTAGTATCTTCATCTTCCATGCACTCTTCTAGCATTTCTTCAACTTCTTCTATCTCTTCACGCATCTTTTTAATCTTTTTGATTAAATGACGTGCATCTTCTTCTTTACGAAATTTAACAATCATCATAGTTATATCCTTTCTTTAATTAGTAACATCATGTTTATTTTTGTTCATGGCTATAAATTCACTTAAAACTTGTTCAAGTTTATCTACTTTTTGTTCTAAAGCTTTAGTATAAGAATCTGCAGCTTGAACATTATTTGCATTTAGTTTATTATAAGCTGTTTTATAACTTTCTAATCTAATTTTACAATGTTCAGCTTCTGCTATTTTTCTTTCACTATTTTGAATAATAGAATCAAGATAACTATTTATAGAATCTTTACTATCAGCAAGAATAAAAGTTTGACATCCAAAATCAGCAATCGCTGCGTTGCTGGGCACTTGTTTGAACTCTTTCTTTTCTCCATTAACTGTAGCAGTAATATCTACTACTAATTGTGGCATTTGACCATAATTATTGTTTGGAAAAACAGGTTTAGGATTACTTACACTAATTACTGGAGCAGTAAAAACATTAACTATATTGTCTTTTACTTCTATACCATATAGAATACTGCCTTGAGCTAAATTTGAAAACATAATGTTACTATATTAATTATTAATTGTTTTATTTTACGAAGCAACAGTTAATAGTTGCAATTGTGTTTGACTTTTATTATACCACATTAAATATATTCCTGTAGTAGCCATATTAGTTCCTGTTGCTGGAGTACCTCCAACTAATGTAACTTCTTGAGTAAAATTACCAGATTGAAACAATATAGGTAGAGTTTCACCTGAAGTTGGAATAGCAGTATTCAAACGAAATACTATAAGACCTGTATTAGGCATCCATCGAAATGCGTCTCTAGGAATTGTAATTATAGTGTTTGTATCGTTTACTGCAACACTAGTACTAGATATTAAAGGAATACCAATATGATTAGAATAATTAACTGGATATCTAACACTAAAATTCATAGTGCCTCCTTTCTAGTTAAAGAAACCATTTTGAACATTTCCAAAACCATAAGGATAACATCCGTTATTCCAACTATTCCAACCACAACCACAATTTCCATTATTAAATGTTGTAGTAGTTGTAGCATTAGGAGTTGTATTAACAGCTGTTAGACTAGGATAAATAACAGGAACAGTATTAGGTTGTTTAGCAGCTATTTCAGCTATCTTAGTATTAAGAGCGTTAAACGATTCACTAAACATTCTAGTTTGAGCATCATTGCTAATTTGTCCACGAAGTTGTGTAATAAGATCGCTTTGTGTTCTAATAGTACTTTCGTATTCACGTTCTTTCAAACTACAAAATTCTTTAGCGAGCATATTATTTTGATTAGCTATAGCATCCATAATACCTCTAGTATTACGATCTATTTGATTACTAATATTATTAGTTTGTTGACACATAGCTAAACGATCTTCTCCAGCACTAGTAGCAAGTTGCAAACGAATATTAGCATCGTTAGCTGCTATTTGAGATTGAATGGTATTAGTTTGATTAGCTATAGCTAATCTATTTTCACAGCAACATTCAGCTAATTTACTAGCTAAATTAGCATCACCTGCTTGAATAGCGTTTATTACTTGCATTCCAGTCATTCCAACTTGAGAACCAATTTCACCAAGTTTAGATTGAACCATACAAATAGCATCACGAACATTATCAACACTAGAATTAGTCATAGCAGCTAATTGAGAAATAGCATCAGCACGACCATTAATAGCTTGAAGTAATAAATCACGACCTGCATCATTGTTTAATTGATTAGCTAGAAAACCTGTACCATTAGCACCGTTTCCACCCCAACCATTATTACCCCACATACCATTGAAGAATGGTAATATAAATGGATACATGAACATCATCCAGAAAGGATTGTTCATACCACCAAAACCACCATTATTCATTGCAAGTAACAAAGCAGGATCTATACTTCCATTGTTACCTCCTACATTAGGATAAACATAAACTTCATTTTCTTTCATTTTACTTTTAGTATTAAGTTTAACATTAAAATTATTATTTCGTCTTTTGTGTACACATTTAAGACAATACAAAAGTACTTTCGGAATAGAAGTCAGAAGAATGATTTTATATAAAAACAAAAAAGGCTAACTTATAACAAGTTAGCCTAAAAACATATATAAACAGCACCTCATCTTATCTATTATTTCTAAGTTTATTAATAGCGTCTTTAATTTCGTCTCTATACCAATAAAGTTCTTTAAAACTTCTACGCTTACGACCTTTAGGTATTTTATTAAGTGCTAATAAATCATAAAATTTATTATTATTTATATTCATTTCTTTACACACTTCTTCTCTACCTATAGGTTCATGTACTATTATTCTCATAACGTCCATAGCTTCTTCTTCGGTAAGTTCTGAATTTCCAGCTTTTATTTTATTACCTACTTGGATTAACATTTCTCCTATTTTTGTTGCTAATTCTTTGTTCATGTTGTTTGAATTTTAAATATAC
>JAZSIL010000020.1:0-2548 GCA_045533785.1 Bacilli bacterium | reverse complement strand
ATCTTATATCTTGGTATAATGAAGTTATAAATAAAGTTTATACTAAAAAAGAAATATTACGATATGATTAAATCTTATGGATATGATGTAGAATGTTTTGTAAATATGTTTAGTATTATTTTTGTAGATATGAAAGATTATTTACAAAAGTTTTCTGATTGTGTAGATGACAAAGGAGAAGCAATTCCTATGACTGAGAAATTATCTGTTGCTGAAATTAAAGATAGATTAGATTCTGTAAAGAATTATAAATTTTATATTAGTGATACTGATGATTCTCAATTATTAGAACTAGTTGCTTTTATTAATCAAATGCAACCTATTTATGAAACTAAAATAGATGAACAAGGTAATATTCATCAAATACCTATAAGATATGATCTATTTGGGTTTAATTGTCAAGACTATGATGATACTATGATTAAAGCATTTTTAATGTATTATAATCGTTTTGATAAAAGTGAATATCTTTGTAAAAAATTAAAAGAAATAAATGATAAAGTTATAAAACTTCAATCAGATAAACAAATGTTTTATGAAGATAAAGAACTTGAACTAATTCGTAAATATAGACTTCCTTATGCTACTGTAGATGTTCAAAAAATATTTGCATTACACTCTGCGACAGTGAATGTCGACAAAGACACTGGAGAACGCCAAAAGTTTGGAAAATCTTTGAAACAAACGTCGATTAATTTAAAATGGTACAATCTGTTGGACTTTACATTACCGCCTATTACAGAGGAAGAAAATACGCTATTTTACCGCAAAGACATCACTAAATATCATAACTATTCGGCTGAACAATTGAATAAAATAATAACAAACGATTTCGATAGATATGTTATGCCTCAATATGTTCAACCAATGCTTGATTATAATATTAACGATGTATTTATTGTATGTGAAATGTGTAGACTTAAACCAGATGAAATAAAACTTCGTTATAGTATTACTAATTCATTTGGAGTTAATGTATTATGTGCTGCTAGAGCTAATATTGCTGATAAACTTACTACAAAGTTTTATTCTGATATGAGTGGTTTACATAAAGATAAATTTTATAAAGAAAGAACTGAAAGAAGTAAACTTTCTTTTAATAAAATTATATTTCCTCATATTCAATTTAAAACTAAACAACTTCAAGATTTACTTGAAGATATGAAAGGAGTAAGTATATATCATACTACAAAAGATGCTTTTAGTAGAACTATAGAATTTTACGGTACTACTTATACATTAGCTACAGGTGGCATACATAGTGTAGATCCTCCTAGAATATTAAAATCTGATGAAAATTATATTATAAGACATCACGATTATACTAGTTATTATCCTAGTATTATGATTTCTTATAATATTGCTCCTAAACATTTACATCAAAAAAGTTTTACTAAAATGATGTCTTTTCTTAAAGACACTCGTGTAAAAGCTAAACATGGAAATAATGGTGTAAATGTAATAGACAATGTTCCTAATAAAATTACTGCTGAAGCCTTAAAAATTGTAATTAATGCTATTTATGGTAAATTAGGTAGTGATGTATATTTTTTATATGATAGATTTGCCCAAATGCAAGTTACTATTAATGGTCAATTAATGACTATGACTCTAATTGAAGAACTTGAACTAAACGGTATTCATGTAGTTTCAGCTAATACTGATGGTATTGTAATAAAACTTCCTAGAGATAAAGAAGATATTTATAAAGATATAACAGATAGATGGAATGAATTTAATAAAATGGGTG
This sequence comes from Bacilli bacterium, assembly GCA_045533785.1. GTDB lineage: Bacteria > Bacillota_I > Bacilli_A > ML615J-28 > CAG-313 > UBA1737. The sequence goes on along the minus strand of JAZSIL010000020.1, from coordinate 798 downwards.
CTGATTATGAAGATTATGAAATATTTGTTGGAAGAGATGTAAATAATTATTTTGATATACAATATGATTCTAAGAAAAACAAAGAAGTAATAGAATATAAAGGTGTATTAGATCCTAAACAGTATCTTAAAGAACTTAAAAAAGGTTATGATATGCCTGTTGTAGCTATTGCTGTTTATAATTATTTTAGATATAACAAACCAGTTATGGAAAGTCTTCGAGAACATACTGATATATTAGATTTTTGTAAAACACAAAATGTAGGTAGACAATTTGATGTAGTTTATGATGTTTTTGATAATAATAAATTAAAAACTGTATATAGTCAACGTCATGTAAGATTTTATGTATCTACAAAAGGTGTTGTAATACAAAAACAACATATTATTACAAATAAAAGAAATAAATTAGCTGGAGGATTACCTGTTCAAATTCTTAATACTTTAGATGATAAACCAATCGAAGAACGTGCTATAAATTATAAATATTATTATGATGAAGCGTATAAAATAATAGATCCTATAAAATTAGCAATAAGTCCTAATCAAAAAGGAAATAAAACTAAAGGAACTGTTAGTGGAAAAGTTCTTCTAAAAAAATATACACAACAATATTTAACTTTATTTGATGATAATGAATAAAAATAATATAATAAAATGATGAATGTTAAAACAATTTTTATGAATGCTATTGATCATTGGAGAGATAATAAAGGTATAGGTACTGCTCTTATACCAAAACCTTTTAATGATAAATATATGATAGCTTGTATACTTCAAAAAATAATATTTATAATTT
>JAZSIL010000289.1:0-4733 GCA_045533785.1 Bacilli bacterium | reverse complement strand
TATGATATTTATATCAAGTTTTTTCTTATGTATTCTAGTTGTTGTAAAATGTAATCTACTTAAAATTGGTTTGATAAATGAAAATAAAAATATTATAATATTAAAAAATAAATTTTAAGGAGGAATATATGCCACCAGTACTTTTTGGAATAGAACATATTTTATATATTATAATATCAACAATTTTAGGTGGTACGTGTGTGCTTTTATCGTATAAATTTGCTAAAACTGAAAAATCACGTACAATCATTCTTAAGTGTTTGGGAGTATTATTATTTATCGCAATTATGACTAATCGCTTATCGCAAGTGTTTAGATATGAAAATGTTAGATGGTATACAATTATTCCTGATAGTTATTGTGGGATGACTAGTTTAGTGTTAAGTTTAGCAGTAATATTTGGTAAAAAGAACAATTGTGTCTTGCACTTTGTTTGGCTTTTAGGATTATTTGGTGGAATATCAACTGTGATTTATGCAAGTTTTGTTGGCCAAGGTCCTACAATTTTCTATTTACCTACAATATCGGGACTTCTTCATCATAGTTTTTCCGCAACTTTAGTTGTATTATTGTTACTTTTTAAACAAATTGATATTACTTATAAAAAATGGTATTATTCTTTATTTGGTTTTACTTGTTATTTAACGCTTGGTGCATTTTTAATGTATAAATTTAATTTAAGTGATGCATTTCATATTGCAGAACCACTTATATCAAATACTCCATTAACTACATGGGTAATGGCTCCAATGTATGCTGTTGGTTATGGAAGTATATTATTAATAATAGAGTTAGTTAGAAAAAGTAATAAAAATAAATTAGTTTAGTTTTAATTAAATAATTGCAAAAAAAAATATATTTAGTATAATAATAGTGCAAACCATTGTAAAAAATAGATTTAAACTTATACTAATTATTAATTTAGGAGGAGCTTAATTATGAAAAAAATTATTATTGCAGCCATTTTAGGTACAGCTTGTGTTGGTGGTGGAGTAGCTACAGGAGTAGTTGTTAATACACCAGAATATGTACTATCTACTGCATTAAGTAATGCTGTAGAGGAATTTATTGAAAGAGAAGATATTTCAAATCTTGTAGATGTTTTTGAACAAGGTTCTATAGATTTTTCATATGAAGCTGATTATAGCTTTGAAGCCGGTGGAAAAGTATATTTTGATTTAAAAGATTATACGTTATTTGTTGAAAATGCTTATGTTGAAGATGGAACTAGCACTGATGGTATTAGTACTTCAGCAAATCTTTATTTAAGTGATGAAATGATATATGTTGAAAATGATGAATATTTAGATGGTGCATATGGTATCAAATTAAAAAAATTAGCTAAACAATTTGAAAACAGTATTTTCTATGAAGATTCAGATTATTCATTCCCTGAAGAAGTATCAGAAATGCTTGTTGATATTCTTGAATATTATGAAGATGATTTTAAAGATTTAGAAAAAGATTTAACTAAACTTTATAAAGATTATACAAAAAAATTAGGAAAATTGATTAAAGAATATGGTGAATTTGAATCAGATAATAAGAAGGTATCATTAAATACTGGTAAAAGCGAAAAACGTGTTGTTACGTTAGAACTTGATGAAAAAGCTATTGCTTCAATCTTAGAAGAATTAATGGAATACATTATTGATGATGATAAATTAGAAGATTTAATTATAACTCATGTTAGTTGTTTTGATGAATTAATTTCTAAACATTATGGTGAAAGTTTTGATGCAGATGATATTTATGATGAACTTATTAATTCACTAGAAGCAGTTGCAAATCGCGCTAAAGATATTAAACGATCAGATATTGAAATTAAGTTAAATGTTGTAACACCTAAATTAAGTGCAAAACTATTAAAAGTTGAATTAGAGGTTGAAGTTAATGGATTTGACCGTGAAATTGCTATTGACTTTGGTGAAAATGGTGTTAAAAAATCTAAGAATATTGATTTATTAATAGACAATGATAAAGTTGGTTCTTATTTAATTAAAGAGAATTCTAAAAATAAATTAAGTTTAAAACTTGCAAGTTTCGATGAAGAAGATGAAGAAGAAGAAATTGGAATTGAATTTATTTTAAATAAAGAAAAGGGTAAATTTGTTTTATCTTATCTTGAAGAAAGATTTGAAACATATACAATTAAAGGCAATGCTGAATTAAATAAGAATACTATTTCATTTGATTCGATTTCTGCAGTTAAATATGTTTCTGATGGAAGAACTTATAAAGAAGTTAAATTATTAGAAAATATAGATATTTCATTTAGCATTTCTACTAAAGATAAAATGCCTAAGCCTAATAAAGATTTTATTAACATTTTAGAAATGTCAGAAGATGACGTTTATGATTTAATTAATGATTTAGAGTAATTAGAAGTAAATGAGAAAAGTTTGATGTAAAATCAAACTTTTTTTATTATTTAAAATTATTTTTATATAAAGATTTAACAAATAAGATATAATATAATTGGTGATAATATGAAAGTTTTAAAAAATCCTAAACTATTAATAATTATATCAATGATTGTATTTGGAACAATTGGTATTTTTGTAAAATATATTCCGCTTTCATCTGGTGAAATTGCGTTATATCGAGCTATATTAGCGATTATTTTATTAGGTCTTTTTTTACTAATTACTAAACAAAAAATTAAATTTAGCGAAATAAAGAAAGATTTATTATTGCTTGCAGTATCAGGAATCGCGATGGGAATAAATTGGATTTTCTTGTTTGAAGCATATAAATTTACTACGGTGTCTGTTGCAACACTGTCTTATTATTTTGCTCCAGTACTTGTTACTATTATAGCACCCTTTCTTTTTAAAGAAAAATTGACCCTAAAACAAATAATTTGTTTTATAATGTCAACAGTAGGGTTAATCCTTTTAACTGGAATTTGGGATTTAGGAAACGGTTCTACACATATAAAAGGTATAATATTTGGTTTATTAGCAGCTGTATTCTATGCTACAGTTATTCTGCTTAATAAATTTATTAAAGGTGTAAGTGGGATTAATAGAACGTTTTTACAATTTTTAGGATCAATTATAGTTCTGTTACCATATGTTATTTTTACAAGCGGTTTTAACGTTGCAAGTTTAGAAAGGATTAGTTTTATATATTTACTAATTGTTGGATTAGTGCATACTGGAATTTGTTATTGTATGTATTTTAGTTCTCTAAAAGAACTAAAAGGACAAGAGGTTGCCATTTTAAGTTATATTGATCCACTTGTTGCAGTAATTGTATCGATTGTGTTTTTAAATGAAAGTATGAATATTCTGCAAATTATAGGTGGAATACTTATTCTTGGCTTTAGTATTTGGAATGAAATTAATATAAAAAAAAATAATAATTAAAAAAAATATTTATTGTTTGAAATAAACATTTTTTTATGGTATAATATAAAAGGAAAAATATGGGTTAAATTAAACCTAATAATTCTAAATTAAAAAAAGAATATTAAAAAGAGGAGTTCACAATTTATGAAAACTATTGATTTAGCTAAATACGGTATTGTAGGTGCAAAAGAAATCGTACATAATCCTTCTTACGAAGAATTATTTTTAGCTGAAACTGATCCAAGTTTAGAAGGCTATGAAAAAGGTCAAGAAACAGAACTTGGTGCAGTAAATGTAATGACAGGTGTTTATACTGGTCGTTCGCCTAAAGACAAATTTATCGTTATGGATGAAAATTCAAAGGACACTGTATGGTGGACTAGCGATGAATTCAAAAATGACAACCATCCATGTAGTCAAGAAACTTGGAAAGAATTAAAAGAATTAGCTGTTAAACAACTTTCTGATAAGAAACTTTATGTTGTTGATGTATTCTGTGGTGCTAATAAAGACACAAGAATGGCTATCAGATTTATTATGGAAGTTGCATGGCAAGCTCACTTTGTAACAAATATGTTTATTAATCCTTCAAAAGAAGAATTAGAAAACTTTGAACCTGACTTTGTTTGCTATAACGCATCAAAAGCTAAGGTTGAAAACTTTAAAGAATTAGGTTTAAACTCTGAAACTGCTGTAGTATTCAATATCACTTCACGTGAACAAGTTATTTTAAATACTTGGTATGGTGGTGAAATGAAGAAAGGTATGTTCTCAATGATGAACTACTTCTTACCTCTTAAAGGTATGGCTTCAATGCACTGTTCTGCAAATACAGATATGAATGGTGAAAATACTGCATTATTCTTCGGTTTATCAGGTACTGGTAAAACTACACTTTCTACAGATCCTAAACGTTTATTAATCGGTGATGATGAACACGGATGGGATGACAAAGGTGTATTCAATTTTGAAGGTGGATGCTACGCTAAAGTTATTAATCTTGATAAAGAATCTGAACCAGACATCTATAAAGCTATTAAACGTAATGCATTATTAGAAAACGTTACAGTTGATGCTAATGGTGTATGTGATTTCAAAGATGGATCTGTAACTGAAAATACACGTGTTTCATATCCAATTGATCATATTGAAAAGATTGTACGTCCTGTTTCTGCTGCTCCTGCTGCTAAGAATGTTATTTTCTTATCTGCTGATGCATTTGGTGTACTTCCTCCAGTTTCAATTTTAACTCCTGAACAAGCTCAATATTACTTCTTATCAGGATTTACTTCAAAATTAGCTGGTACAGAACGTGGGCTTGCTGAGCCGACTCCTTCATTCTCTGCATGTTTTGGTCAAGCATTCCTTGAACTTCACCCT